>NZ_JBFDUZ010000001.1:3000000-3249547 GCF_040719145.1 Paenibacillus sp. JQZ6Y-1 | reverse complement strand
TTGCCAAGGCGAGGGTCGCGGGTTCGATTCCCGTCGTCCGCTCCATTTGCGCCCTTAGCTCAGCTGGATAGAGCGTTTGACTACGAATCAAAAGGTCAGGAGTTCGAATCTCTTAGGGCGCGCCATTATTTTCATATCTTCACACTTGCCGGTGTGGCGGAATTGGCAGACGCGCGCGACTCAAAATCGTGAGGGAAACCGTGGGGGTTCGAGTCCCTTCACCGGCATATATCGGGATGTAGCTCAGCTTGGTAGAGCACCTGGTTTGGGACCAGGGGGTCGCATGTTCAAATCGTGTCATCCCGATACCAAAAACCATCATTCGTAAAGAATGGTGGTTTTTTTGTTTTAGAGGTGATTTTTTGTTTTGGACAAATGATGTACTACATAATGCTGCACTATATATAAGCTAAAGAATAAATTCAAATCATTGAATCAAGTGGGATAGCCCGCAAATGAAACTTTCTGATATAATAAAAAAATGATACATATGTTCGCCTATTTCGCTTATGATAGAAGATAAGCAGATTGGAATATGTGCGGTCACTGTTATGTTCTAGACGCCATTTCTAAAGGCACAAGGAAGCGAAGTTAAGAGCATAAGCGAATGCGTAATGGATTCGGATGATGATAGGGGAGAGATGGGTTTGCGTATTTTAGGAATTGACCCCGGGATCGCCATTGTCGGTTTCGGTTTTATTGATAAAAATGGTAGTAAGCTGACACCTGTACAGTATGGGTGTATTCAAACGGAAGCACATACGCCGGAGGAAGAACGTCTAGTACATGTGTATGAAGGCATGGTGCAGCTAATTGAAAAGTATGAGCCGCAAATGGTTGCTTTTGAAAAGCTATTTTTCAGTCGTAATGTAACGACGGCGATGTCGGTTAGTCAGGCGCGTGGTGTAGCCATTCTGGCTGCAGCGCAAAAAGGGCTGCCTATTGCTGAATATACACCGATGCAGGTGAAGCAGGCGATTGTCGGTTATGGTAAGGCGGAGAAGCGTCAGGTACAGGAAATGGTGAGAATGTTTTTGAATTTGCAAAAGATTCCTAAACCAGATGATGTGGCGGATGCGCTCGCTGTTGCGGTATGTCATGCACACTCTTATGTTTTGAATTCCAAACTAAATGAGGTATTGAAAAAATGATCGATTTTCTGCGCGGACCTGTAGTGCATTTGGAAAATGAATATGTTGTAATGGATGTAAATGGAGTAGGATATCGTGTGTTTTGTCCGAATCCCTATGCGATTGCTAAAAATACTGGCGAAGTGATGGTATATATCCATCATCATGTACGTGAGGACGCGATTCAGCTGTTTGGGTTTCCGACTAGAGATGAACAGAAATTGTTTCGCAAGCTGATTGAAGTGTCGGGGATTGGTCCACGTGTGGCCTTAGGCATTTTGAGTGGTGGCAGTCCAGAAGGGGTTATTGCAGCTATTTATCAGGAAAATATTACGTTTTTGACCAAATTGCCGGGTATTGGGAAGAAGACGGCGCAGCGTATGATTCTGGATTTGAAGGATAAGCTGGATGGTATCGGTGATTCGATTATGGCTACTGGACTGTTTGCACCGATGGAATCGTCTTCAGTATCTTCGGGAGAAGTGTGGCCGGAAGTACGAGAAGGCTTGAAAGCTTTAGGATACACAGAGACGGAATTGGATCGTATCTGGCAAACGCTGAAACATGAAGTATTCCCAGAAGATTCTGCGGATTCCGTAATGAAACGTGCGCTCAAAATGCTGTATACTGGATAAGCATACTGTGAATACGTTTAGTTTTATGATAAATAGACGCACTGCATGCACCTAGTTGTATTGCTTGAGTGTATTTCATTGTACAAATATCCTTGAGTTCTATATCTGAAACTTATGATTGAATCTATAAATAAGCTTGCGTAAGGCAAGAAGAGGGGAGCGATAAAGATGACGGATGACCGCATTATATCGGCTAACTTGATGATGGAAGACCAAGCGGTGGAACTCAGTCTGCGTCCCCGTTACCTTGCTGAATATATCGGACAGGGCCGGGTTAAGGAGAATCTCAAAATTTATATCGAGGCAGCCAAGATGCGTGGCGAAGCGTTGGATCATGTGCTGTTATATGGTCCGCCGGGGCTCGGTAAAACGACATTGGCGAATATTATTGCTAACGAGTTGGGTGTTAATTTGCGTACTACGTCCGGTCCAGCGATTGAACGTCCGGGTGATCTGGCAGCACTGCTGACCAATTTGCAGGATGGCGATGTGCTGTTTATTGACGAGATTCATCGACTGAATCGTTCGGTAGAGGAAGTATTGTATCCGGCAATGGAGGATTCGGCGCTTGATATTATGATCGGCAAAGGGCCGAGTGCGCGGTCGGTGCGACTCGATTTGCCGCCATTTACGCTAATTGGGGCAACGACAAGAGCGGGATTGCTGTCTGCACCGCTTCGTGATCGGTTTGGTGTAGTTAGCCGTTTGGAATTTTATACAGTGGATGAGTTGACTTTTATCGTCAGTCGTGGTGCGGAGATTCTGGGCATTGAGATTCTGGGTGATGCGGCAGAGGAGATTGCGCTTCGTGGGCGCGGTACGCCACGGATTGCGAACCGTTTGCTGAAACGGGTACGGGATTATGCACAGGTACGCGGAGATGGTATTATTACGCCAGAGATTGCCAAGGAATCGCTCAATATGCTGCAAGTTGATCCTTGTGGATTGGATCAGATCGATCATAAGATGCTGGAAGCGATGATTCACAGCTTCCGTGGTGGTCCGGTTGGGCTGGATACGATTGCGGCGACCATTGGTGAGGAAGGGCAAACGATTGAGGATGTGTATGAGCCGTATTTGTTGCAGCTGGGAT
Source organism: Paenibacillus sp. JQZ6Y-1 (assembly GCF_040719145.1). Taxonomy (NCBI): domain Bacteria; kingdom Bacillati; phylum Bacillota; class Bacilli; order Caryophanales; family Paenibacillaceae; genus Paenibacillus; species Paenibacillus kandeliae. The sequence goes on along the minus strand of NZ_JBFDUZ010000001.1, from coordinate 3,246,689 downwards.
TTTTGCAGCGTACGCCGCGTGGTCGCGTTGTTACACCTAAGGCTTATAGCCATCTCGGTATTCCGATGCCTGAGGATTTGAAAGGCAGATAGTTGAGGCTGACTTTAGAGAGCAAGCTTTGTTCAATATACCTTCAAGAATATCAATTCCTTATTGGTGAAATAAGGAGTTATTCTTGGAGGTTTTTCTTTTATTGTTCAAGGTTTTTTTATATTATCATTCGAGGGCTTTATTTTATCGTTCAAGATCTTTTTTGTATGTGATGCTTTTGTTGTTTTGTATGATGAATTTGCTGTTAGGAGCGTTTTGATTTCATGGATATTTTAGCTATATAGCTCTTTTTAGTGAATACATCTTTTAGTAGATAGATCTTTTTAGTTAGTAGATATTTTTATTTGGTTATTGGACGATTTTTGCATTGCTGTAACTGTAACTTTAAATCCGTATGAGCGTGCTATAGAGGTGTGCTGTACTTATTTTTTGATGAGATTTCTGCTGTTCTAGTAGAGATTGTATGGTTCTAGTAAAGGCTGTACGGTTCTAGTAAGGACTGTATGGTTGTAGTAAGGACTGTATGGTTCTAGTAGGAACTGTATAGTTGTAATAGGGACGGTAGGGTTATAGAAAAAATTGTATTGTTATATCGGCATTTGTGTTGTTACGCCCTGAGTGTATATGTATCGTTAATTCATGACAATTTTAAAAGAGACCAAGTCATTTGGCGAAAATGTGCGTATAATGGATATTGGGACTTTTTACATGGTTGAGTGCATGTGTTGGCGAGATTGTAGATACGGTAGGCTTTACATGAACGGTAAGGGGAAAGGACGATGGCAATGACCAAACAACCACAGGATCACAATATACATTCGTATCGACCGCTGCGATCAGGAAAAGCGAAAAAGAGCATGGGCAAAACAATCGGTACAGCGGCAGTTGCGGTAATGACCGCTGCAGCTATTTTTCTGTCCAATGCTCCGCATACACAGGCAGCAACCTTTGAAGAGGATGTGCGGGTCGGGTTATTTTTTAATGGGGGCAGTACATATTCTTCCATTGTACCGGTTGTAAATGTGAAATCAGCTGGAGATTTGCAGGTTGGTGTCACTAGCGGTGGAAGCTTCAATTCATGGACGGATATTGGCAGTCAGGCGAGCTTTGGCATTGATGGGTATCGGGTCAAGGTGCTGGAAACGAACAGCTTCGATACAGCAGCGGCAGGCATCAAGCTGTTGCAGCCGACCAGTGACAAGCCGATTGTATTTGCTACTTCCAAAGGTGGCAGTACGGTGTACCAGTTGTATACAGGCATGTACGCTTCAGAAGCGGCGGCAACGACGGCGGCAACACGCGTAGCACAAACAGCCAAATCATTGCTCGGTACACAGACACCGACGGTTAAAGGGAATGCGCATTTATCGGCAGGTACCTATGCCAGTTCGGCGGAAGCGCAAACGGTGCTGAGTGCAGCGCAGGACGCGGGATTGGATGCGTATCTGGTTTTGACTGGTAGCGGTTCGTATCAGGTGTGGATTGGTGAAGAGGCCAACAGTACCGGATTGGCACAATTGAAAGTGACGGCAGCAGCTGCTTTACCATCTGCTACTTTGACGACGGTATCTGGTTCTACACCCGCACTGATTATGCGGCAAAATGTAACGTCCAGTGTGACCAGCCCTTCGCCGGTGGATCATTATATACTGAGCGGCAATAGTGCGGTACTGACTGTTAAGGGGAATGATTCCGGCACTCAGGTAACGGAGCGCTCTGCACGTACGTATCGCGGTGACTTTGAACTGAGCAACTATAATGGACAGCTGGCATGGATCAATGTGCTGCCGATGGAAGAGTATTTGTATTCGGTTGTAGGCGGCGAGGTATCCGCATCGTGGCCGGCAGAAGCACTCAAAGCACAGGCGGTAGCAGCGCGCAGCTATGCTCGTTTTCAAGAGCAAGGCTCCAAATTTAAAATTGCCGATGTGGTTGATACGACGCTGAGTCAGGCTTATAATGGCGTAGGTGCCGAAGATAAACGCATCATTGCGGCTGTCGATGCGACAGACGGCGAAGTGGTAATGAAAAACGGTAAGCTGGTAGAAACGATCTTCTCTGCTAATGCAGGCGGCGCCAGTGCAGACAGCTCAGAAGTGTGGAACGGTGGCGGCGATGTATTTGTCAGTGTCGATTCACAGGCGGATGAAGCAGCTCAGGCTTCGTTGAAAAAGTGGTACCATGTACTGCTGAACAACGGAAGCTCTGGTTATGTACGCGAAGATAATGTGAAACTGACCGGCAATATAACCGATGCCGGTTTGGATACCATGACGGTAACGACCAAAAATACGAATGTGCGCAAAATGCCTGTCGTACAGAGTAATGTACAGGCGGTTGCCCAATTGAATCCGGGTGATACAGCAACCGTATTGGAGGTAGTACCGGAATCGAACAGTTATCAATGGATCAGAGGACCATACACGTCAGCACAGCTGCTGGCGACTTTAAAAGGCAAAACAACGTCTAGTCTGCCTTCTACGATCACATCGATTCAAATTACTGAACGTGGTCCATCTGGTCGCGTAACACAGATCAAGGTCAATGGCAGTGTAGTTGCGGTTAAATATCCAGATGTATTCCGCTCAGCATTGAACGGATTGCCAAGTACTTTGTTCGATGTGGTCAGTACAGATAAATACACGGTGATCGGTTCCGGTAGTGCACAGGATGAGCTGAGCGCTGCTGGAACGATCTTGCTCGGTGCTTCCGGTCAAGGCAAAGGTACATCTAGTACAGTGATTATGAACGGCGATGGCAACGCACGAGTGACCGAGGCGGGAGGCTTCCTGTTTACCGGTCAGGGCAACGGGCATGGACTGGGCATGTCGCAATGGGGTGCTAAGGGCATGGCGGACAAGGGATCGAATTACAAAGATATTTTGCAGCATTATTATCATAATGTAGATATCGTGAAGGGATAAATGAACAATGAAAGTAGATGTATATGATTTTGAATTACCGGAACGTCTGATTGCACAGGTTCCACTCAAAGACAGAACAGCATCACGTTTGCTGACGCTGAACAAACAAAGCGGCGAAACGCGACATGAGCATTTTGGTGATATTTTGAATTATTTGCATGAAGGCGATACGCTGATTCTGAACGATACGCGTGTGATTCCGGCTCGTCTGTTTGGTACGAAAAAGGATACGGGCGCGAAGGCAGAGATTTTACTGCTAACCCAATTGGAAGGCGACCGCTGGGAAGCGCTGGTGAAACCGGGTAAAAAGATCAAGCCCGGCGCTGTTATTCATTTTAGTGATGAGCTGGAAGCAGTGATTGAAGAAGAAGGCGATATGGGAATGCGTGTCCTGTCGTTCCGCTATGAAGGGATTTTCCAAGAGATTCTCGATCGACTGGGTGAAATGCCATTGCCTCCTTACATTAAGGAAACATTGGATGACCGTGAGCGTTATCAGACGGTGTATGCCAAAAATGAAGGCTCAGCAGCTGCTCCGACAGCAGGGCTTCACTTTACGACAGAGCTGTTGGATCAGATTCGTGCTAAAGGCGTGTCGGTAGGCTTTGTGACACTGCATGTGGGACTGGGCACGTTTCGTCCGATGAGCGTGGAGACGGTAGAGGATCATGTGATGCATGAGGAGTATTATTCCCTACCTGCCGAAACAGCAACACTGATCAATGAAACAAAAGCACGTGGCGGGCGTATTGTAGCGGTCGGTACCACTTCGGCACGTACGCTGGAAACGGTAGCACGGGACTTTGCTGGTAAACCGCTGGAAGCGACAAGCGGCTGGACGCAGATTTTCATTTATCCGGGTCATACCTTTGGTCTGGTGGATGCGATGATTACCAACTTCCATTTGCCTAAATCGACGCTGGTGATGCTGGTCAGTGCATTGGCAGGACGAGATCATATTATGGCGGCGTATCACGAGGCGATTGAGCGAGAATATCGGTTCTTTAGCTTTGGCGATGCGATGTTTATTTATTGATTGCTAGGAGTATAACAGGGTAGTAGGCAGAAGCTGCTGAAATCAATGTCGAAGTGGACATTGAAATTGATATATTCAGATAAACATAGCTTGTGCGAAATAGGGTGGCTCCGGTATAATAAAATGTCGGTGCCACCTTGTTTTTTTGTGGTTCGACTTTGATACGATATACTTTTGGACACTGGAACGATCAATAAAGAAGTAAGCAGGATGGAACTGCCGCTGTATCCTTTACGATGGAGTTATCATTATAGATGCAAGCAGTACAATCGTTGCTGTGAAGATACGAAATTTGAATGCAGAAGGAAGAGAATACACATTATGTCATCACCTATTCGTTACGAACATATTAAAACGTGTAAACAGTCTGGCGCTCGTCTGGGCCGTGTGCATACGCCACATGGCGTGATCGAAACCCCTGCTTTTATGCCAGTAGGTACGCAAGCGACTGTTAAGACGATGAGTCCTGAAGAATTGAAGCAGATGGATGCGCATATTATTTTGAGCAATACGTATCATCTGTTCCTGCGTCCGGGTCATGATCTGATCCGTGAAGCGGGCGGGCTGCACAAATTCATGAACTGGGATCGTCCGATTCTGACTGACAGCGGCGGTTTTCAAGTATTCAGTCTGAGTGAAATGCGTAAAATTACGGAAGAAGGCGTACATTTTCGCTCCCATTTGAACGGGGACAAGCTGTTCCTGTCGCCAGAAGTGGCAATGGAAATCCAAAATGCGCTCGGTTCCGATATTATGATGGCGTTTGACGAGTGCCCGCCGTATCCAGCAGAGTACAAATACGTCAAACAATCGCTAGAACGTACGACTCGCTGGGCAGAACGTTGTCTGGAAAGTCATACGCGTTCCCATGATCAAGGGCTGTTCGCGATTGTGCAGGGTGGTATGCACGAAGACTTGCGCAAACAGAGCGCACTTGATTTGACTTCTATGGATTTCCCGGGGTATGCTATTGGTGGACTGAGCGTTGGCGAGCCGAAGCATTTGATGTATCAGGCTTTGGACTTTACAGTGCCATTTTTACCAAGTAACAAGCCTCGTTATCTGATGGGCGTTGGTTCACCAGATGCGTTGATCGAAGGTTCGATTCGTGGTGTCGATATGTTCGACTGTGTATTGCCCACTCGGATTGCTCGTAATGGTACAACGATGACGAGCGAAGGTCGCGTTGTTGTCCGTAATGCGAAATATGCGCGCGATTTTGGTCCATTGGACCCGAATTGTGATTGCTATACATGCCAGAATTATTCACGCGCGTATCTGCGTCATCTGATCAAGGCAGACGAGACTTTTGGTTTGCGTCTGACCACGTATCACAATCTGCACTTCCTGCTGAATCTGATGCGCAATGTGCGTCAGGCGATCATGGACGACCGTCTGCTTGATTTCCGCGACGAGTTCTTCACCCAGTATGGATTGCATGATAATGACAAAGGCTTTTAATACAGCACTACGCGTATTCTAAACGTAAGCCATTGCAGCAGAAACACAACGGGTGCCGGGCAACCGGCTTCCGGTTTATATTTTAATAAGGGGGAAATACCATGTTTAACTTAGCTGCTTCTACTGGCGGTACAGGTAATCTGGTGGGAGCGATTCTGCCATTCGTATTGATGTTTGTTGTATTTTACTTCCTACTAATTCGTCCGCAACAAAAAAAGCAAAAGCAACGTAATCAAATGCTGAATACGCTGTCCAAAGGCGATAAAGTGGTAACTATCGGTGGACTACACGGCACCATCGTTGAAATCACAGACGATATCGTCGTTCTGCGTGTGAATGATGTAACGAAGCTGACGTTTGATCGTTCAGCAATCAGCCATTCTACTGCAAAAGAAACAGTTGCTCCGGCTGCAAAAGCCTAATTTCCCTCTTTGCTGAATGCCAACGATATGAAGTCTCGACAGGTATTCAGCATAAGCAAAAGACAACCATGTAACAGATAAGCGGACCTGCGCCTCGGCGAGGTCCTTTTATTTTGATTGCAGCTACTATCAATCGTAAATGTGGATGAATGGATATATAGCGATATACACGATAGGGACAGGCTGCGTCATGATTGATAAATCACAAATAGCGGAAAGGATGATTCCATGCAGATGACAGAAGCGATGATGAGCTGGCAGCCTACGGTGGCGATACTATTATTTCTAGTAGCCTATGTGTTGTGGATGACGGATCAATGGAATCGAGCGTTGATTGCGATTGTGACAGCGGTGTTGTTTCTCCTGCTCGGTATCGCAGGCTGGAATCGGATATGGATGGATATCCAATGGGATACGCTGCTACTATGGACAGGAATGATGATCCTATCGGCGGTGCTTGGACGCAGTGGCTGGATTCACCGCTTCGTGGTGCTTGTGCTACGGATAAGTGGTGGGCGCCCAGCATGGATGTTCATTTGGCTTATGGTCGTAACAGCGTTGTGTTCAGCATTATTAGATCCAGTATCAACGATGCTACTGCTTGTACCGATCCTGTTATCTACCGCTAAGGAATGCCGTTTGCCAGTAGCTCCGTTTCTGATTGGAGCGGTGCTGGTTAGCAATACGGCGGCAACAGCGACGCTTGTCGGCCATGCTAGTAATATGTGGATCGGTACTGCCAATCCGCAATTGACGTTTATGACATTTATTGAAGTGTTAGGTCCGATTATTGCCTTGCTGCTCGTTATTCAAATGTTGTTCATTTGGCTTGTTTATTATAAAAGTCTGCGTTTTCAGCCGTTGATGCTGCAACCGAAGGATTGGAATATCATCCATCCGCAGGAGGAGCAGAAGAAGGCGCGGCGAGGAAGTCGGGAAGCGATTCTGGCAGTATTTGTATTGACCATACTCTTATTGATTGTGGCGCCTTCGCTTGGATGGAAGCCGGGCTGGATTGCCGCAGCTGGTGCGGTAGTGATCCTGCCGCTGGGAATGCTGGCAGGCATCCGAACAGGTGCCATGATGAAGCAGCTGGAATGGGGAACCTTGCTCTTTTTTGCCGGATTGTTCATTATTGCAAGTGGACTTGTACAATCCGGCTGGATCACGACTGGAGCGACAGCGCTAATTGAGTTGACCAATGGCAGTATGACATGGATTGCGCTGATTTTGCTATGGATTACTGGGCTGCTGTCGATGGCGATGGATCATATGCCGTGGATTGCGGTCATGATTCCGCTAGTACAGGAAACGGGTGTACAGATGGATGCGGAATCAGTGAGTGTGCTTCATCCGATCTGGTGGGCGCTAGCGCTCGGTGCGGGCATCGGAGGCAGTGGAACCTTACTCGGCTCCGCAGCTGGTCTGATCGCAGCATCCATGGCTGAACGCGAGAATCAGCGACTGCGGTATGTAGAGTTTCTGCGTATTGGGTTGCCATTGACCTTGGTATCGCTCTTTATAGCTTCCTTGTACGTCGTATATGTGCTGATTCCTTAAAAGGAGTGCACATTCCTGATTTTTATATGTAAAGTTTATGAACAATAGCAGGAATTCGCCATTTCCCTGCCGAAAGGTACAGGGTGTATTGTGCGCTGGACAAGGAGATGATCCGGCAGCGGTCAATGTGAACAGAACGCGATTTTGAAGCTTATTACAGGAAGGTAGCTGGTGGACATGGATGAAATGAGCAATGCAGAGCTGACGGAACTGATCGACTCGCTATGCCAAAGCAAGATCGAAGAGTTCAAAATGCTCGGCTATGAGCAGATTACTTCCGAGGAATTATGGGATTGCCTGAACAGCAAGTATGAAAAGCAGGGAATGCCGCGGTTGTATGCGCTGGTCAACGATATTTTGTCGATGAAGCCCAATCAGCTGATGAATTATCTCACAATGTCCTCGTATAAAGAAGCGGAAAAATGGTAATACCGTACGGTAAGGGGGAAACGTGACGGATAGCGGTCAGCAGTGAGACGACCGGGAATTGTAAGATTTTGTTCACATCAGGATAAGCAAATTCATTGGACCAATGGGAAGCTGGGGCCGGTGTTTTACTGGCATCAGCTTGTTTGTTTTGTCGACCACCGGTAAATTGACTGTCATTTGTGTCACCGATATAATAGGAATATTGAGAATGAAAGGGGAACCACATACGGGATGAAAAGAGTCATCAGTTTCGTAGTCGTCATACTGGTCGTAGCCGGCATTATCGGCGCAACGACCCCGCTGTTTAAAGACATCCGTTTGGGATTGGATCTTAAAGGCGGTTTTGAGATTTTGTATCAGGCTACGCCAACCACGCAAGGGGAAGCAGTCACTAGGGAATCCCTGATTCAGACTGCAAAAAGTCTGGAGCAGCGCGCGAATGCGCTCGGTACAAGTGAGCCCGAGATTACCACGGAAGGAACCGACCGGATTCGCCTTCGCATCGCCGGTGTAACGGATGAAGCTACCGTTCGCCAAACGATGAAGGAACCGGCAGAGTTGACGTTCCGCAGTATGTCTGGATGCTCGACCGATACTTCCAGCCAAAAGTCCTCGGACAAGTCAACGTCGTCCACGGAAAAAAGCAGTAACACAACAAGCAAATCGAGCGGATCTGCAGACAGTAAGAGCAATTCCGACAGCAACACGGTAACGACACAAAGTGCGGAATCGACACCGGCAGTAGAGGTTACGCCGAGTCCAGGTGTCACTTCATCTGCTACGTCCGATACTTATGCCAATGAAGATCCATTGAAAGTATATTGTAAAGTGGAACTTAAAGGGGACGATTTCAAGGAGAACGGCGCAGCTGTTTCCTATGATTCCTTGAATCAGCCTCAAATTACGATTCAAGTCAAAGACGCCGACAAATTCGCGGAAATCACCAAACGTCTGATCAATCAGCCGCTGGCAATTTTCCTGAATGATACTCTGTTGTCTGCACCGATTGTACGTGCAGAGCTGACAGATGGTACGGCAAGTATCTCTGGTAACTATACTAACGAGGAAGCACAGCAGCTAAAAGACCAGATCAATCTGGGCGCACTGCCACTGAAACTGACAGAAGTGTATTCGCAAAGTGTTGGCGCTTCGCTGGGTCAGCAATCTTTGACAGATACACTGCGTGCAGGTATCGCTGCATCCATCGTCATTCTGTTGTTCATGGTTCTTGTATACCGTGTACCGGGTCTGATCTCCGGTTTCTGTATTATCGTGTACATCTGGCTGACATTGATGATCTTTATCGCTGGTGACTTTACACTGACATTGCCGGGTATTGCCGCCTTCATATTAGGGGTCGGGATGGCCGTCGATGCCAATATCATTACATTTGAACGGATCAAGGATGAGATCATTAACGGCAAGAGCATCTCGTCCGCATTCAAATCCGGTAGCCGCAGCTCCTTTGGTACGGTTATGGATGCCCAGTTGACTACGATTATCGCAGCCGCGGTTATGTTCGGTCTGGGTACAGGTGCAGTACGTGGTTTTGCCCTCGTTCTGATCTTTAACATTATCGTAAGTATTGCAAGTAACTTGTTCTTCTCCCGTTATCTGTTGTCCCTACTTGTTAAGGGAAGACTGATCGACAAACCGGAGTATTTCGGCGTAAAGGAGAGTGAACGCAATGCGCTTTAAATGGAATTATGATTTTGTTAAGCTGAGCAAGTATTTCTACACATTCTCCATTATTGTGACCATTGCCGGTATTATTTCACTGGCAACGCTCGGTTTAAATTATGGCGTTGACTTCCGTTCCGGTTCCAATGTGGATATTACATTAACCAAGCAATTGACAGAGGCAGAAGTTCAGCCTGTGGTCGATAAACTGAATTTCTCTAATGATCCAAGTATCAATATTGGTAGCGGCGGCAAAATGTCGATCCGTTTCGAAACAGTATTGACGGATACGCAGGAAAATCAGCTGAAAGAAGCATTCACCAAGCAACTGGATAGCGGCGCTTCCTTTGAAGTAAATACCGTTGATCCGGCAATTGCCAAAGAGTTGGAGCGTAACGCGATCTATGCCGTACTGCTTGCCAGTATCGGTATTATCATTTACGTAACGATTCGTTTTGAATGGCGGTTTGCGGTTGCATCTGTTGTAGCATTGCTGCATGATGCGTTTCTCGTCATCTCGGTCTTCTCAATCTTCCGCTTGGAAGTCGATCTGACCTTTATTACAGCGGTACTGACCATTATTGGTTACTCGCTGAACGATACGATCGTTATCTTTGACCGTATTCGTGAGAATTTGAGATTCTCGAAGCAGAAAAAAGGCAGCGATGTAGCTACCATTGTTAACAAAAGTATTTCTCAGACCATGACCCGTTCCCTGAATACCGTACTGACTGTATTTATCGCGTGTCTGTTCCTGTTCATCATGGGTAGTGAGTCGATTCGTATGTTCTCACTTGCTATGATGATCGGTCTGGCATTTGGTGCGTACTCCTCGATCTTTATCGCGAGTCCGCTCTGGCTGGTACTGAAAAATAAACAAAAGCCAAAAGCGAAAAAAGCGTCGAACCCGGCGTAAACCTGTAAGCTTTCGATTGTTGAAGCCGCGTCCAGCTATTGACGCGGCTTCCTTTCGTCTTAGGAGGAACGCAATGGAGAATAAGTTTGTCCGGCAGCAGGAAAAGGTATTTTGGACATCGCTGTTAACTGGTTTGCTTCTGGCAATCGTGAAAGGTGTAACCGGATACCTTGCCATGAATAAGGCGCTGATCGGAGATGCGTTATATACGGCGGCAGCAACAGCTCGCCAATTGACTGATCGTGTATTTGGACAGGATCATCAGCGAGCGCGTAGACGGCAACCGGTTGAGGTATCATCGGGAAGTGGCAGTACAGGTGCGCCTTTTGCTCATATGGTGATGACTGTGCTGCTGTTGCTTGGTGGTCTAGAGATTGCCATTTCGGCGATTCGCGATATGATGGCAGACGAAATGGCAGAACCGAAGCCATTTGCGATTGTACTTGTATTTTTGGCGATGGCGGTGAATGAAGGTATATTTCGGTATCGCTATCGGTATGTGAGCAAAATGAACAGTACCACATTGACGGAAATGGTAGATACCCACCGCTATTCGTTGTACTGCTCGATTGTCGTACTGGCAGGATTGCTCGGTACAATTGCTGCGCTCGAATTGCAGCAGGACCGACTGTATTATGTACAGCCGATCTCAGCGATTATCGTAGGTATGATTTTGTGGCGTCAGGGGTATGTGCTGGCGCGTCAGTCCATCTATGGGCGGTTGGTGCATACGATGGAACAGCAGGATGCTAGCGACTATATGGAGACGGTACAGCGCGTACAGGGCGTGATCACTGTCGAACAGCTACAGGCACAGGAGCAGCAAGATGGCGTGCATATTGAGCTGGTGATCGGCGTGAATCCACAGATTACCGTGCAGGCAGCTGCCGAGATTGCCGATTATGCCAAAAATCTACTTTTGACTCGATTTACCCACGTTAGCCATGTCCATGTACAGGTTGTCCCGTACAATGGCGGTTATCCGTACAAGTCCAACTACGAATGGACTCGTAGCGAAGGACGCTCAGGAGACGGAATGCTTCACTGAAGGAGGAACATCATGATTCATTCACAATATCACTGGAATGTGACGACACCGGATCAGCAGGCTGCACAGCAGCTTAGCCGTGAATTAGGTATTGCTCCGTTGACCGCAGCCTTGTTGAGCGGTCGCGGCTACACGACTGTTTCGGAAGCCGAAGCCTTTCTAGAAGGTAGCCGTACGGCGAGCCATGATCCGTTTCTATTAGCAGGTATGCAGGAAGCGGTCGATCGGATTCGATTAGCACTGGAGCGCAGAGAGAAAATTTGGATTTATGGCGATTATGATGCAGATGGTGTATCTAGCACGTCGCTGATGATCCAGCTGCTACGTCATTTGCATGCCGATTTTGATATGTATATTCCGCATCGTTCCAAAGAAGGCTATGGGCTGCATAACCATGCGCTGGATCAGGCACATGTGCAGGGCATCACGCTCATTATAACGGTGGATACCGGGATTAGCGCAGTGGAGCAGATTGCACACGCGAATGATCTCGGTATCGACGTAGTTGTAACAGATCACCACGAACCACCAGCTGAATTGCCACAGGCGGTTGCACTGGTGAATCCGAAGCTGCCGTATTGTAAGTATCCATTCAAGGGACTGGCTGGTGTTGGGGTCGCGTACAAGCTGGCTCAGGCACTGCTCGGTATGGATAACGTGCCGGAAGCATGGCTGGAAATTGTATCAATCGGCACGGTCGCTGATCTGATGCCGCTGGAAGACGAGAATCGGATGATGGTACGTATCGGTGTAGAGCATATGAAAAACAGTGCGTTTCCCGGTGTGCGGGCGCTGATGAATATCGCAGCTATCGATCCGTCGCAAATGTCGGCAACCAGTATTGCCTTTGCCATGGCACCGCGTATTAATGCGAGTGGGCGGATGGAGCATGCTAGCCGAGCGGTCGAGCTGCTGACTACAGAAAATATGAGTCTGGCGGATCGGATTTCCTTTGAGCTGGATCAACTCAACAAGTCTCGTCAGGAACTGGTCAATCGAATGGTGCAGGAAGCGATTGCGATGCTGGAATCGGAAAAAGATCAGTATCCACGCGGTGTTCCTGATGTGATTGTGGTAGCGGGTGAAGGTTGGAATCCGGGCGTGGTTGGTATTGTTGCCTCTAAGCTGCTGGATCGCTACTATCGCCCAACCATCGTATTAGGCATTAATCCTGAAACGGGAATGAGCAAAGGCTCTGCTCGTTCGATTGCAGGCTATGATATCTATCGTGCGCTGCTGGATTGTGAAGATGTATTGGATCATTTTGGCGGACATCCATCGGCTGCCGGTATGAGCCTACATAGAGATCAGCTGGATGCCTTCCGTCGTAAGCTAAATGAGCGTGCTGCTACTCTGCTGACAGAGGAAGACTTGATTCCGCAAACGGAAGCCGACTACGAAGGTCGCATTGATCAGCTGACACTAGCAGCAGTGGAGGAACTGGATCGGTTAGCTCCGTTTGGGATGAACAACCCGCTACCCAAAATCGTGCTGCGTGGCGTTACCGTTTCGCAGGCAAAAGCGATTGGTAAAACATCGGATCATTTGCGACTCGTGGTAGAGCAAGACGGTAGCATGATCGAAGGTGTGGCATTTGGCAAAGGAGAGCTAGCAGAGCTGCTGAGTGAGGGCGATGTGATTGATGTACTCGCAGAGACGAGTATCAACGAATGGCGTGGCAATCGCAAGCCGCAGCTGATGGTGCAGGACCTTGCTGTGCCGGGCTTACAGGTGTGGGATCGACGCGGTTCTGGGCAATGGGATCGCAATTTGCAGCAGATTCGCAGCAAATGGTCGCGTTATATGGCAGTGGAAAGTGGGCAGCTTGGTGTCCTTTGCGATGAAAAACGTGCCGAAACTTTAAAAAGCCAATTGTCTGATGTATCCCTTTGGGGTTATGATAGACAGGTTGATATTGCGGCTTGCAATCATGTCTCCATACAGCATGGGGCAGAAGCCATACGCACATTATGTCTGTTATCATTACCGGCGCATATTCAGCAGTTGGATCATATGTTTACCACATTCACATCGCTGGAAAATATCATTTTGCTGCATGACCCGCCGAACCAGCAGGAACGGCTGCAAATTCCCGACCGCGACATCTTCAAGCTGATCTACGGCTGGCTTTCCAAAAGCAGTCAGCACATGTCGGACGAGAGTAAGCTTGTTCCTTACCTGAGTCAAAAAACGTCCAGCTCGGTACGCATGGTACAAATGATGCTGGATGTGTTCGAGGAGTTGGAGTTCATTGTCCGCCAAAATGGCACCGTACAGATGAATACAGCTCCAGCGAAACGTCCACTACACAGCTCACAGCTGTACCGGGAGCTTGGCGAGCTGGCTGAGATGGAATATATGTTATGTGAAAGTGATCTGCCGCAATTGACTTCATGGATGATTTCCCGTATGCAAGGCGTATCATAAACGCTAATTTTAGGAGGAGATTTTTTTGGATTTTAAAGAGCATATTCGTGTGATTCCCGATTTTCCGCAGCCCGGAATCAGCTTCAAGGATATTACTACACTGCTGCAAAATGGCGAGGCTTACAAACAGTCGATCGACGAACTGAAAGCGATGCTGAAAGACCTGAAAATTGATGTAATCGCTGGACCAGAAGCGCGCGGCTTTGTCGTGGGCGCGCCACTGGCTTATGCTCTTGGTGTAGGTTTTATTCCGATTCGTAAAACGGGCAAACTGCCGTACAAAACGATTCAAGCGGAATACGCACTGGAATACGGTAAAGATGTACTAGCGATGCACGTGGATGCTATTCAACCGGGTCAAAACGTACTGATCGCAGACGATCTGCTGGCAACTGGTGGTACGATCGCAACATGTGTTAACCTGATCCGTGAAGTGGGCGGCAACGTAGTGGGCGCAGCATTCATGATCGAGCTTCAGGACCTGAACGGACGCGAAAAACTGCCTGATATCGAGGTATTCACACTGACGCAATATCCTTTCTGATTTAACCTATTTACCTGCATCTCGGTATTAGGATAAAGCAGACTAGATACAGCAATGCTTTTCTTGGTTTCGAATGGTAATTATATCCATTTTAAGTGGAGTGATAAAAACCCGATTTTGTCTACGTTGTAGGCGAAATCGGGTTTTTTGGTCTTTTTTGCACAAAATTGGTCGAAAATGAGCATTTTCTTGAAACCATCACATAGGTGCTGCGTATTAGGTAAAGAGGCATGCTGTTTATATGCAAGCATTTTCATGTGTCAGTATGTTCAATTTTAGAGAAAAAGGAGGGGGAAGTATGGCGAATATTCGTGAAACGGACTTGCCCGGTATTGGAAGGAAATTTGTAGTGGAAACGGACGATCGTGATCAGGTGGCGATCGTTGTCCATGAGGACGGCAAGCGTGAGGTATACCGCAATCCGGTGTCCAGTCCAGACGATCACGAGCTGGTGATGACGCTGAATGATCATGAGGCGCGGCAGCTGGCGAGCATTATCGGTGGCATGAGCTATCAGCCGAGTGCACTCGAAAAGGCAGAACTATCCATTTCAAAACTAAGTATTGAGTGGTATAAGCTCAAGACGGGCACGCATTGCATCGGCAAAACGATTGGCGAGCTGTCGATTCGTGAGCAGACGGGCGCCGTGATCATCGCAGGCATCGGCGAAAAGGAGCAGCGGATTATTCCGGGACCGGAATATGTGCTGCAACAAGGTACAACACTCGTGATTGCTGGTGAGCGTAATGGCATCGTGGCGTTGAAGGAGCTGCTTGAAAGGGGGAGCGGCTAATGGATTACATTGTATTTGAGATTGGGATTGCCGTGCTGCTTGTTGCGCTGGCAGGGCTGCTGGCAAGCAAGCTACGATTCTCGGTCGTTCCCTTTTATATTTTGGCAGGGATGGCAGTTGGACCGCATGCACCGGTATTTGGCATCGTCGATTTTCGGTTTATCCAAAGCGCAGAACTAATTGAGTTTATGGGCAAGATCGGCGTGATTTTCCTGCTGTTCTATCTGGGACTCGAATTCTCGGTTGGACGGCTGGTGAAGGCAGGACGCTCCATTGCCATTGGTGGAACGATCTATATTGGCATTAACTTTACGCTAGGGCTGCTCTACGGCTTCCTGACAGGCTTTGATCTCAAGGAAGTACTCGTTATCGCAGGTATTACGACAATCTCGTCCAGTGCGATTGTAGCGAAGGTGCTGGTCGATCTAAAGCGTACAGCCAATCCAGAAACTGAGATGATACTAGGTATTATTATGTTCGAGGATGTATTTTTGGCAGTGTATTTGTCTGTCCTATCCGGTTTGCTACTCAGCGGTGCAACATCGCTTGGTGGGATTCTGTTGTCAGCGGCGATTGCACTTGGATATATGCTGTTGATTCTGATTGTGGGGCGCAAGGCAGTTCCTCTGCTAAACAAAGCGCTAAATATACAATCCAACGAAATCTTTATGTGCGTAATCTTTGCCGCGTTATTCCTTATTGCAGGTTTCTCTGAGACAATCCACGTTGCTGAAGCAATCGGTGCGTTGCTGGTTGGTCTGGTATTGGCGGAAACGTCGCATATGCACCGAATCGAAAAGATTATTTTACCGTTCCGCGATTTCTTCGGCGCCTTGTTCTTCTTCAGCTTCGGATTAACGATTGATCCATTGTCGCTGGGTGGCAATGCCGTATGGCTGGCGATTGGTGCAGTCATTGTAACGATGATCGGTAACTATACCGCAGGCATGATGGCAGGCAAGACCGCTAATCTGTCTCCGCAAGCGTCATCCAATGTCGGCCTGACGATTATGTCGCGTGGTGAATTCTCGATCATTGTGGCGAATCTGGGTGCTGCGGGAGCATTGTCTGGTATTTTACAGCCGTTTGCAGCGATCTACGTATTGATTCTGGCGATTCTCGGTCCCTTGCTGACCAAAGAGTCTAAGTTTATTTATAAAGGGGTATCGCGCATATTCCGACTGAACAAAGCAAGCAAATAATATATTCATAGGCATTGGCATCACAGAGCAAGCAAATTATTTTCCTATAACACGTCTGGCCGACCGGCACTGGTTCGGCAGCGCAGGTGGGCAATACGAGAGCAACATGCAAGATCGTATTATAAGAAAATGACTTGCTAGGGATGGTTGCAACAACCGAGATATCCTCCTGAGAAATGCACAATCGAAAAAAAGGACTGCTCCATGACGGGGCAGTCCTTTTTCTTTTATATGATAAGTTAGACATTAATCGGGAATCTTCGCAGGCGGCGCTTCGTCGTTTTTGTCGTTGGACAAGCCAGTGACGTGCAGAATGCGGAAGAACAGGCTGAGTACAATGCCTACGATCGTTGCCAGTGCCATACCTTTGAGCTGTACGGTGCCGAATGTAACAGTCGCACCACTCAGACCGGTAATCAGGACAACGGTAGTGAGCAGCATGTTTTGCGCCTTGGAGTAGTCGACCTTTTGCTCGACTAGAATGCGCAGGCCGGATGCAGCGATCACGCCGAACAGCAGCAGCGATACACCGCCCATAACCGGTGTCGGAATCGCAGACACTGCACCGGTAAACGTACCGGAGAACGACAGCACAATCGCGATAATCGCCGCGCCGCCGATCACGTAGACCGAATATACTCTAGTTAGCGCCATGACGCCAATATTTTCGCCGTATGTTGTATTCGGAGTCGAGCCAACAAAGCCAGAGATGATGGTGGAGATTCCGTTCCCCATCAGTGAGCGATGCAGACCGGGATCTTTGGACAAATTCTTGCCAACGATATTGCCAGTGACGAGCAGGTGACCGACATGCTCGACAATAACGACCAGTGCAACTGGAATGATCGTCAGGATGACGGACCAGTTGAATGTTGGCGTTGTGACATGTGGCAGCTGGATTAGGCTGGCTTCGGTAATACGGGTCGTATCTGCCAGACCAAGTGGGAATGCCAGCGCATAACCGACAACAATCCCGATCAGAATATGAATGATTTTGGGGAAGCCGCGGAACGTAACGGCGCCGATCAGTGTTACGCCGAGTGTGACCAGCGACAGCGTAACGACTTTACCATCTGGTGTCCACGTTGCTGCATCTACGCCAGATGGAGCGATAAAGCCTGCCATTTGTGCAGCGACAGGGATCAGCTCCAAACCGATCAGGGCGACGATAGCACCCATGGCAGCTGGTGGGAATACAATATCAATCCAGCCTGTGCCTGCATATTTGACCAGCAGAGCGACGAGCAGAAAGATAACACCAGTCACGATAAAAGCGCCGAGCGCCAGTGAATAGCCGGTATCATCATAGCCGTATTTGGTCAATACGAGGGTAACCGGTGCAATAAAGGCAAAGCTGGAACCGAGATAGGCGGGGATTTTGCCGCGACAGATCCAGATGTACAGCAGCGTACCGATACCGTTCATCAGCAAAATCATGCCGGGATCGACCTTGAACAGATTCGGTACAAGTACCGTACTTCCGAACATGGCAAAAAGATGCTGTAAGCTGAGCAGCAGTCCCGGTCCGAACGACAGTTTTTCATTTACTTGAATTTCACGCTGCACTGATTTCACTCCTTGACAGTTATTTGGTATGTACTTCATGCACGTGCGTATTTGCATCCTTAATAGCTTAAAGAGTTTGCCCGTTTTTTTCAATATAGATTTTCGCGCTCTTTCTTTTGTAAATTGCTGGTTTAACAAAGGAAGGCGGACAGTGGAACTGTATAGAATCTTTACAAACCCTTCATGTATAACGGTTGACGCCGCTAGGTGCAAGAGGCATAATTAGGGGAAACCTCTTTTTAAGAACCTGCCGCCGTGTTTACCGCTGAACAGGTTCCATTTTGAGTTTGGCATCATGAAAAGATTCCATATAAACGTCAACATTTTCATATACAATCCAATGTGTTACATGCTGCGTCCGGCTGTACCAGTAGGGCGTGCATGTTATTTTGCAAATAGAAAGGATACGACAACGATTCCATGGGCATAGAGCGATTACTCGAAAAGGCGTCCGCCTATATAAAACCAAAGGATCTGGAGCGCGTCAATGAAGCGTATGAGTTTGCTGAGCAGGCTCACCACGGTCAAGTACGCAAATCTGGAGAACCTTATATTTTGCATCCACTGGCAGTTGCAGATATTGTTGTGGGCATGGAGATGGACACCATCTCGATCATCGCCGCGCTGCTGCATGATGTTGTTGAAGATACAACAGTATCCCTCGAAGAAATCCGTAGCCGCTTTGGTGATACCTGTGCGATGCTGGTTGATGGTCTGACCAAACTTGAACGGATCAAATTCCGCTCCAAGGAAGAACAGCAAAACGAAAACTACCGTAAAATGTTTATTGCGATGGCGCAGGATATTCGGGTTATCGTTATCAAACTAGCTGACCGTCTGCACAATATGCGTACGCTCAAATACCAGTCCGAAGAAAGTCAGCGCCGGATCGCTTACGAAACGCTGGAAATCTTCTGTCCGGTTGCGCATCGTCTCGGTATCTCTGCGATCAAATGGGAGATGGAGGATATTGCACTCCGCTATTTGAATCCGCAGCAATACTACCGCATCGCTAATCTGATGCACAAAAAACGTGCGGAACGCGAGCAGTATATCGATAACGTCATTGACCGTATCCATGAGAAGCTCAAGGAGATGGGCATTGACGCCGATCTGTCTGGACGTCCAAAGCATATTTACAGCGTCTATCAAAAGATGACGAACAAAAACAAGCAATTTAACGAAATTTACGATCTGCTTGCGATTCGTATTATCGTTGACAATATCAAAGATTGTTATGCCACGCTTGGTATCATTCACACCTTGTGGAAACCAATGCCGGGTCGATTCAAAGATTATATCGCTATGCCGAAGCCGAATATGTATCAATCGCTGCATACAACGGTAGTAGGACCAAACGGTGAGCCGACCGAAGTGCAAATTCGTACCTGGGATATGCACCGTACGGCTGAATTCGGTATCGCTGCACACTGGGCGTATAAAGAAGGCGGCTCCAATGGCGGCGTGATGGAGAATAAAGTTCCTTTTTTCAAAGAGATTTTGGAGCTTCAGCACGAAGCTCAGGATGCGTCCGAGTTTGTCGAATCGCTGAAAATGGACTTTTTCTCCGATCTGGTCTTTGTATTTACGCCAAAAGGGGAAGTTATCGAATTGCCGAATGGCTCGGTGCCGCTTGATTTTGCGTATCGAATTCATACCGAGGTCGGTAACCGTACAATTGGTGCGAAGGTGAACGGACGAATCGTACCGCTGGATCATCGTTTGAAAACAGGCGATATTATTGAGATTTTGACATCCAAGCATTCATATGGACCAAGTCAAGACTGGCTGAAGATTGCCCAGTCTTCCCATGCACGGAGCAAAATCAAGCAGTGGTACAAAAAGGAAAAACGCGAGGAGAATGTACAGAAGGGTCGCGAAGCGCTAGAGCGTGAAATGAAGCGTTTGAACCTTGAGCCTTCTGTATGGCTGACCGATGATAAGCTGCTGGAAGTCGGTAAAAAGTTTGCTTTCCACGATGTTGAGGATATGCTGGCAGCAATCGGATTCAGCGGCATTACTGCGGCACAAATCTGTACGCGTCTGACCGAGAAACTGCGCCGGGAGCAGGAAGAATCCAATGTGATCGAACTGTCCTCGCAGGTAAAAGAAGTCAAAACCGCTGCACCGGAGCAAAAGCGTCGTCCAACGCATGGTGTCAGCATCAAGGGCGTCGACAATCTGCTCGTCCGCTTTGCACGTTGCTGCAATCCGGTTCCGGGCGATGATATTGTCGGTTATGTAACCCGTGGTCGCGGTGTATCGGTTCACCGTAGCGACTGTACGAACGTGCCAGATGTGAGCGACAATAGCGAAGCAGCACGTGTGATCGAAGTGGAGTGGGAAGATGCGGTGGAAGCGAACTACAACGTGGACATCGAGATCACTGGTCATGATCGCCGTGGATTGCTAAACGAAGTGCTGCAAACGGTAGCTGAGAGCAAAACCAATATCTCTGCCGTCTCTGGACGCTCAGATAAGAATAAAATGGCGATGATTCATATGACCATCATGATCCGCAATACCGATCATCTGCAATCCGTCGTCGACAAAATTAAACGCGTGCAGGATGTATATACCGTGCACCGGATTATGCAATAAGCTGTGAATGATATAGTGGTTTCATCTTTGTGATGATGTTCCAATGAGAGCAGTCGATTTCGCTTTATAGCGGAGTGGGCTGCTTTTCATTTTGTAGAGAGTATGATAATTTTATTCATATTATTCATGTACATGCTAGAATGTCATTTCTGCAAATTATAGTTTACGTAAAAGGAGACATACATATGAGAGTCGTTATTCAACGCTGTAAGCACGCATCCGTAACCGTCAACGAGGAGATTGTCGGTCAGGTTGGCAAAGGGCTAATGGTGCTGGTTGGGGTTACCCACGGAGATACGATCGAAGATGCGGAGTATCTGGCAGGCAAGGTAGCCGGTATTCGTATTTTTGAAGATGAACATGGCAAAATGAATCTAGGCATCAGCGATATAGGAGGGCAAGTGCTGTCGGTATCGCAGTTCACGCTCTATGGCGATAGCCGGAAAGGTAGACGTCCTAGCTTTATTGATGCAGCGCGACCGGAACAAGCGGTGCCTGTGTATGAAGCGTTCAATGAGTCGTTACGCCGTCAAGGATTGACGGTGGAAACAGGCAAATTTGGTGCTGATATGGACGTAGCACTGACCAATTGGGGACCGGTGACACTGATTATTGATAGCCCAGCCAAAGCGGAATCGTCCATCTAAAAACAGAGGTTAACTAGAGATTGAATGGGAAAGTAAGAATATCCAATAAGTAGGGCAGCAGGGCGACAGCTCCATTCCGTGAGGATGGATTGTCGTCTTTTTGTTATATTGATGTCTACCTTGCTGCAAGCGCATAGTTATACCGATTTTGCTTGGAAGGTATGTACCTGAAGATGACAGTATATAATCCTAAGAAATTTGCATAGGATGTAGGGTAAAGCGTAAATACGTACCCAAATTCCTACCTTTGAAACTGCCATTCTCCTGTTATATTCGTCCTACAACCGGGTAATAACAAACCGAAAACATCTTTGCGGTTCCATCCACCGAGACGGCAACATCACCGCGCAATTCCGCGAACCGCAAAGTCCATTTCTGCATAGATAACAACATCATTCACTAGCAATGAAGGGAGAATACACATCATGAGTAAAATCGCTTTTCTGTTGGCAAATGAATTTGAAGATAGCGAAATGCAGGTACCGTACGACGAACTGACCAAAGCCGGTCATCAGGCAGACATTATCGGTCTGGAAAAAGGCGAGAAGGTTACTGGTAAAAATGGTAAAGCTGAATATACAATTGAAAAAGCAATTAGCGAGGTACAGGCATCTGATTACGACGCGCTCGTTATTCCGGGCGGATCTTCTCCAGAAAACCTGCGTCTCGATCCGAATGTACTGAATTTCGTAACTGAAA
This sequence comes from Paenibacillus sp. JQZ6Y-1, assembly GCF_040719145.1. Taxonomy (NCBI): domain Bacteria; kingdom Bacillati; phylum Bacillota; class Bacilli; order Caryophanales; family Paenibacillaceae; genus Paenibacillus; species Paenibacillus kandeliae. The sequence continues at coordinate 3,224,683 of NZ_JBFDUZ010000001.1, read as the reverse complement.
TCAGTCAAGCAAACAAAACGATCGGTGCGATCTGCCACGGCCCGCAAATTCTGGCAAGTGCTGATCTGCTAAAAGGTCGCACGATTACATCGTACCCACCACTCAAAGTGGATATGATTAATGCTGGCGCTAACTTCCAAGATGGTGAAGCGATTGTGGATGGCAACTATATCACATCCCGTACACCCAAAGACGAGCCCGCCTTCGTACGCGAGCTGTTAAAAGTATTGTAATTTCCACAAGTAACGTCTATTTTGACAGATGGTCTGCAAGGCTGTCTGCACATTAGCGAGGAGGTTATTATAATGACTCAGCATATTCAAGCTTATTTCCGTACCGAAGATCAGGCACAAGGCGCACAAACGTCATTGCAGACATTCAACGTTAAAAATTTGGAAGTGGGACGTCTTGATAAACAGATCAGTCAAGGCAGTCGTGTGCTTGTTCCACTTATCCCGTTGAATGCAGGTGGTACAGCTGGTGGCGGTAACGCTTCTGGCGTATCTGCTGGTGTTGGTCCGGGTACGATTGTACCGCCAACAGCAATTATCGACGAGGATGGCAAACGCAACGAAGTCACGGATGATGATACAGCGAATCGCCGTGACCGCGACGATGCCGATGCGTGGAGCGCGCTTGGCGCGACTGACAAAGACTATGACGATCTGAAATATGTACTGTCCGCTACCGTGATGGAAGCAGATGTGGAGAGCGTAGTACAAAAACTGCGTACGAATAACGCATTTGTAGAAGTACTGGAGTAGTGTGAATATAAAGCACCAAACAGCAAGTGATCCCAACATGAGCCATCTGATCGCTTCAATGACGATCGGTATAGAACGTGCTGATGTCATTTGGCGATATGAACCCAAGCCCGGAATGCGATCCGGGCTTTTTTATTTGCCTGTTTTTGACTTCGTTTCGCATTCGATCTCTATGCTTGCTTGCCTGTAAAACCCCTTGATTTTACAGGCTTTTCAGGCATCTGACCGATCATGTTATACCTATTGTAATAAAACTGTAATATAGGAAACATCTTCTCTTAACAAACACCCTCTATAATGAACCCATGACCCCCTTTTAACATACTTGTTGGCCTGCAGCCCGTTGCTGCAGGTTTTTTCTTTGTCTGAAAAGTATTGACTTTAACACAGCACTTCATTACAATCGGTAAATATAACATGGAGCTGTCTCGTAAAATAAAGCAAGAAAGTAGTGCTTGAACAGCTGCCAGATGGTATACTATATGTTAGGCAAAACTGTATGAACGATTCATGGACGGGAAAAGTACCACCGACAACGGACAGTTCCATTTTGGAAAAAGAGAGGCATTCCCTTGGGCTGCAAGGAATCCCTGGACGACGGTGCGAAAAGACCTCCCCGAGAACATGGTGTGAAAGATAGAAAAGCAGGCAATGACGGATCTGCACAGGTTGCAGAACGCCGTAGGATCAGACGAAATGGTCTGAATAATATGCCGCTTTTGGAATCCAAGTAACCTCATGCGTAGTCAGCGGGCGTTAACCGCTTAATGAAGCGAATGTGTACCGATCTAGATGATCGGAGTACCGTATCCACGGCAGCATTCGAAATGTGGGTGGCACCACGGGTGAATGGTAAATCCAGTCCCTCGTCCCTGTTTTGCAAGTAAAAACAGTGACGTGGGGCTTTTTGTGTTTTTAAAATAAAAAGTCATCAGGAACAGTCACTGGTCTTCAGCTGATTGAAGGAGGAGCAATTATGGCGTTTCAAAAACCGACAGGCACGCAGGATTTTCTACCAGGCACTGTGGAGAAATGGCAGTATGTCGAGGAAAAAGCAAGAGAGATGTGCAGACGGTTCAATTACCGTGAGATTCGTACACCGCTGTTTGAGCAAACCGAGTTGTTCCAGCGTGGCGTTGGCGAAACAACTGATGTGGTACAAAAGGAAATGTACACCTTTGAAGACAAGGGCGGCCGCAGCATGACGTTGCGTCCAGAAGGCACGGCTGGCGTTGTTCGCGCGTATGCGGAGAACAAGCTGTACGGACTGCCGGATGTGACGAAGCTGTATTACATGGGACCAATGTTCCGGTATGAGCGTCCGCAGGCTGGACGTTATCGTCAATTCCACCAATTCGGCGTGGAGGCATTCGGTTCGGTCGATCCGGCGATTGATGTAGAAGTGATCGCACTCGGATTGGAGTTTTTCAAAGAGCTGGGCTTGAAGGATGTCACAGTGGAAATCAACTCGGTCGGAACGTCGGAGACGCGTGCCGCTTATAACGAAGCATTGCTCGGCTTCCTGCGTCCGATGAAAGATACACTGTGCAAAGATTGCCAGCACCGGATGGAACGCAATCCAATGCGTGTACTCGACTGTAAAGTGGATCAGGACAAATTTGTCGGCGCACCATCCATTTTGGATAGTCTCGATGAAGACAGTCGTGCGTACTTCCAGCAGGTACGGGATTATCTGACAGCGATGGAGATTGACTATACCGTCAACGAACGACTGGTGCGTGGACTAGATTATTACACGCATACGGCGTTTGAATACAAAGCGCAAGGCATCGGCGCCATCGATACGATTGGCGGCGGCGGACGCTATAACAAACTCGTTTCTGAAGTGGGCGGACCGGAACAACCGGGTATCGGCTTTGGAATCGGGATGGAGCGTTTGCAGTTAATTTTGGAAAGTCAGGGTGTAGAAGTACCAGCAAGCAAGCCGCTGGACGTCTATTTAATTGCACTCGGCGAAGCTGCTGAGAAAGAAACAGTGAAACAGCTATTCAAGCTACGTACACTCGGCTTTGCGGCAGAACGCGATTATCTGGGTCGCAAAATGAAGGCTCAAATGAAATCCGCTGACCGTCTAGAAGCGCGCTACACCGCCATTCTAGGTGATGATGAGCTGGCAAACGGCGAAATCGCACTCAAGCATATGGCAACAGGCGACCAGCAAACCGTTAAGCTGGCAGAGCTGGCGAATCACCTGAAATAAAAACAATACGTTAGTAAAAAACCATGAGCTGTTAAGCACCGAATGTTTCGGTTCTTACGCTTCTATGTATGACCACCAACTCGCTGGTATTGCTTATTACACAGCAGCCAAATCCAGCGGGATGTATATTTCATCATAAAAGGAGAATGTAATATGTTAAGGACTCATAACTGCGGAAAGCTGACCGCCGACAACATCGGCGAGACAGTAACATTGAATGGATGGGTGCAAACTCGTCGTGACTTAGGGGGCGTACTATTTATCGATTTGCGCGATCGCAGCGGAATCGTACAGATCGTATTCAACCCGTCGTACTCCGGCGATGCACTGCAAATCGCTGATCGTGTCCGTAGTGAATATGTATTGTCTGTTAAAGGTGAAGTTGTTCGCCGTGACGAAGAAACAATCAACGCGAACCTGCCAACGGGCGATATCGAAGTACGTATTACCGAAATCGAAGTGATCAATGCAGCGAAAACTCCGCCATTCTTTATCGAAGATGGGGTAGAGGTAGACGAATCGCTGCGTATGAAATATCGCTATCTGGACCTGCGTCGTCCTGAAATGCAGCAGACGCTCATTCTGCGCTCCAAAGCGACGAAAGTATTCCGTGACTTCCTCGATGAGCAAGGCTTTATCGATGTAGAAACGCCAATCCTGACAAAGAGTACACCGGAAGGCGCGCGTGACTATCTCGTACCAAGCCGTGTGCACGAAGGCGAATTCTTCGCACTGCCACAATCGCCACAAATTTACAAACAGCTGCTGATGGTGAGTGGTCTGGAACGGTATTACCAAATTGCTCGTTGTTTCCGTGACGAGGATCTGCGTGCGGATCGTCAGCCTGAATTTACGCAGGTCGACATCGAGACTTCCTTTGTAGATCGTGATGAGCTGCTGGGTATGATGGAGCAACTGATGGTGCGTCTGTTCAAAGAAACCATCAACGTGGACATCCCAGTTCCATTCCAACGTATCACTCATGCAGAAGCAATGGACAAATACGGCTCTGACAAACCGGATCTGCGCTTCGGTCTGGAACTGGTAAACGTTAGCCATATCGTTGCTAACAGTGGTGCGAAGGTGTTCGCAACTGTGATTGAAAAAGGCGGCGAAGTCAAAGTACTCAACGCGAAAGGCTGCGGTACATGGACACGGAAAGAAATCGACAGTCTAGAACCATACGCGAAGCGTTACGGTGCGAAAGGTCTGGCATGGATTCAAGTCAAAGAAGGCGAATTCCGCGGTCCAATCGTGAAATTCCTCGGCGAAGACGAGATTCAACAGCTGCGTGAAACGACCAATGCCGAAGAAGGCGATCTGCTGTTGTTCTCCGCAGATACCAAAAAAGTCGTTGCTGATGTACTGGGCGCAATGCGTCTGAAAATCGGTCGTGACCTCGGTCTGATCGACGACAAAGCATACAAATTCGCATGGGTTGTGGACTTCCCACTGCTCGGTTACGACGAGACATCCAAGCGCTATGTAGCGGAGCATCATCCGTTCACCCGTCCATACGAAGAAGATTTGGAACTGTTCAACACCGATCCAGGCAAAATCCGCGCACAAGCATACGATATCGTACTGAACGGCTACGAAGTGGGCGGCGGTTCCCAACGTATTTACCAACGCGATCTGCAAGAGAAAATGTTCGAAATGCTCGGCTTCACACCAGAAGCAGCACGCGAGCAATTCGGCTTCCTGATGGATGCGTTTGAATATGGTACGCCACCACACGGCGGTATTGCCTTCGGTCTTGACCGTCTCGTGATGCTGCTGGCTGGTCGCACCAACCTGCGCGAAACGATTGCTTTCCCGAAAACGGCAAGCGCAACCGACCTGCTTATGGATGCACCAGCACCAGTCGACCAAGCTCAACTGGAAGACCTGCATATCCGTCTGGCTCCGAAAAAGCCAGTGATCGACAAAAACTAATTCCAGCTGTCTGAGTGGAATGACTGACTTTTATATTGGTTTGGATTCTATTTCTACCCAACCCCTGTGTCCGGTATCATGCCGGATATGGGGGTTAACCCATGCTATGAGGCGTTAACATTCTTCGGTGTACGCGGTATCCTTTGAATGAGATTTCGTATAGCGGTTAATAGAACATAACATGCCAATGAACAGGCAGAGCTTGATCAACAGATAGATCGAAAGCGAAAGGAGCTTATGTATGCTAAATCAATTTTCTCGTACCGAGCTTGCGTTTGGACCAGAAGGTATTGAAGTGATGAAAAATAGCACCGTTGCTGTACTCGGTATCGGCGGCGTTGGTTCCATTGCCGTTGAAGCGCTGGCACGTACTGGCGTTGGTCGCATCATTCTGATCGACAAGGATGTCGTGGACATCACAAACATCAACCGCCAGATTCATGCACTGACCACCACCGTCGGTCAGAAAAAGGCAGACCTGATGGTTGAGCGCGCCAAGCTGATTAACCCAGAATGTGATGCGATTGCACTGAATATGTTTTACACGGAAGAGACGTATGAGGAGCTGTTCAAATACGATCTGGATTATGTCATCGACGCGTCGGATACGATCATTTACAAAGTCCATCTGATCAAAGAGTGTCTGAAGCGCAATATTCCGATCATTTCCAGTATGGGTGCTGCTAACAAAATCGATCCGACTCGCTTCCAAGTCGCCGATATTTCCAAAACCCATATGGACCCGATCGCTCGCGTCGTACGCACAAAGCTGCGTAAAGATGGCATTCGCAAAGGCGTGAAGGTTGTCTTCTCGACTGAGGAGCCGAAAAAACCGCGTCAGGATGTGACCCAGAAGATCGTTCCTGAAAATGCACCAGAGATTCGCAAAGCGAAACAACCACCAGCAAGTAACGCGTTTGTCCCGCCAGTTGCTGGTCTGATCATGGTGAGCGTGACCGTTCGTGAACTGCTGGAAAAGCACGGAATTGAACTGTAAAACGATAATGATGCTGTAGGTGTTTATACGGCGTCTTGGTAAGATATACTGCTATGTGTATGTATTGGCGCTGCTACGTTGTCATCTATGGATAACGTAGCAGCGCCCAATTTATGTAAAAAAAGAATACAGCTAGCATTCCCCATCTCTTTGTGATAAACTGAACATCCTTTGTTCCGGAGTGCATACCACGAATATGCACGGATAAAATATGGCGAAAACCATAGTCAAAGCGCGAACTTGAAAAGAGTACACCTAGTTCTGCTCCTGCCGATTGGCATAGGGGCGGCGCTGTGTGTGCTTTTTGCTTGTTATTTGCCGGACGGGGACATTATAGATTTCTTAGGAGGCAACTGAAATGGACAAGGATTTTCAAAGTGCCTATCAAGAAGAGCAGGAGAAACTGAGGCTCACGCTGGATGAGGTGGATACACAGCTTCAACGGTTAACCGGCATTCCGGTTTACACCGGGCATGACTTTACCGAGCAGGTATTGGAAGCAGGTCGGGAGCAGCAGCGCCAGACACTGGCAAAGAGCGCACGGGAACCTTATTTTGGTCGACTTGATTTTGCTGAGGGAGAGGATGGCGAACGTCGTCCATTGTATATCGGCAAAGTAGGGGTCGGCAAATCGGAAATTGACGAGCAGCCGCTCGTCGTGGATTGGCGAGCACCGGTTGCCAGTCTGTTTTACTCGTTTACCGGCGGCGAGGAGATAGCGGAGTATGAAGCGCCGGAAGGCTTGGTGCAAGGGCTTGTGTATTTGAAACGAAATCTAGTCATCCGTCAGCGTGAGCTGGAACGGCTTGCCGATACGTATGATCGTCATAGCACTGAGCCGGTGGTGACGGACGAGTTTCTGGTGTACCGTCTGGGTGAGAACAAGGACAACAAGCTGCGAGATATCGTGTCTACTATTCAAGCGGAGCAGGATCGTATCATCCGCGCGGTGAAGAATACCGCACTCATCATTCAGGGCGTCGCCGGTAGTGGAAAAACAACCGTCGCCCTGCATCGACTTGCGTTTCTGCTGTACCAGTATCAAGAGCAGGTATCCGCAGAGAAAATGATTATTTTTGCACCGAATAATATGTTTCTGGATTATATCTCCGAAGTGCTGCCAGAGCTGGGTGTAGGCGATATTCAGCAGAGCACATTTGCCGATTGGGCGCAGCAATTGCTGGAAAGCGATCTGAAGCTAGTACCGACATCCGACACGTACGAGCAGTGGTTTGAACGGTCGGATCGACCGGATGTGCATGACGGTACGCCTTCTCGCTACAAAGGCTCGCTTGCCTTTATGCAGCTGTTGGAACGGTATGTAGAGCTGCTAGAGCAGGTAGCAGTGCCAGATATGGATTTCAGTCCATGGGATGGCGCGGTGCTGAAGCGGGAAGAGATTCTGGAGTGGTACAATGTCGAGTATCGCCCCTATCCGCTAGCTAAACGCAAAGAGCGCGTACTGGCGCGCGTGCATCGCTGGGTAGAAATGCGTTTGAAAAAAGCACCTTCCGAAACCATTCGCAAGGAGCGTAAAAAGAAAGCGACTCAGCGCGAAAAAGCGTATGCCAACAAGTGGCCCAAATACGAGCCGTTGGCGCTGTACAAGCAGCTATTCAAAGCAAGCAAAAGTACACTTACTGCGGAACAACTGGAACCGCTTTGGAATGAATTACCGGATGGTATGCTCAAAGCCGTCTCGGTCGAGCTGAAAAAAGATCGTTTCCGCGATGAGGATTTGCCAGCACTGGTGTATATTCATACGCTGCTGAACGAGATGGACGGCAACCAGCGCTTTGACCATGTGGTCATTGACGAAGCGCAGGATTTCTCGCCTTTTCATGTGGCGCTATTGAATCTGTATGTACGTGGCGGTTCCTTTACGATTCTGGGCGATCTGTCGCAGGGCATTCATGCGTATCGCGGTGTACATGCGTGGGAAGAGATGAGTACGTTGTTCCCGCAGGAGCAGACGGACTATTTTCCACTGACGCGAAGCTATCGGTCGACGATGGAGATTATTGAGTTTGCCAATATCATTCTAGAGCATGGTGTACGTAATGGGATTACCGCTGTGCCAGTATTCCGCAGTGGTGATCCGGTGCGCATGCTACCATGCTCAGGCGATCAGCGCGTGGATACCATCATCGCTCACTGGCAGGAATTACAGGGCAAACAATTCCGCACCAGCGCTATTTTGACCCGTACGCTGCATGAAGCGAAGGAGCTACATGAACAGCTGACCAGCGCCGGATTGGAGCTGAATCTGATCGACGGCGGGAAAGCGACGTATCAGGGCGGGCATTCTATTTTACCAGTGTATCTGTCCAAAGGATTGGAGTTTGACGCAGTTATGCTGACGGATGTGGATGCGCAGCATTATCGCAATGATCCGTGGGACGCAAGACTGCTATATGTCGGCTGTACGCGTGCCTTGCACGAACTGTGGCTGCTGCATGGTGATGATCTACCGGAGTATGTGCGTCAACCGGAAACAGAACATAGCCATTCACAAGTATAACAGCTTGGCTGTAGCCAATCGGGTACAGCATTCTGTATAAGTGTATCCGTTCGGTTTGTTTCCCATCTTCGTATCTTTGAAGTTCTGCTTGTCAATCGACAGCAGAGCTTCTTTTCTTTTTCAATAGGTGTGCATAGTGGTAAAATAGATAGGTTGGAAGTATTCGATACCCATCTTATGTAAGGATGTGATGATATGGATTTGTTCTCCTTTAATGAACAACACAATGATGCGTCTGACAGCATGGGTGTGCTTGCCGATCGGATGCGTCCGCAATCGCTGGATGAGTATATCGGGCAGGAGGATATTGTCGGGCCGGGTAAGCTGCTGCGTCGTGCGATTGAGGCGGATCAGGTATCGTCGATCATCCTGTATGGTCCGCCGGGATGTGGCAAGACGACGCTTGCGCATATCATTTCCAAGCATACTCAGGGCGAGTTTGTTCGTCTGAATGCCGTTGATGCCACAGTCAAAGAAGTGCGTGAAGTTATTGAGCGCGCGCATAACAATAAATCGCTATACGGAACCAAAACGATTCTGTTTCTGGATGAGGTGCATCGGTTTAACAGCTCCCGTCAGGATGCGCTACTGCCAGCAGTAGAGAAGGGTACGATTATCTTTATTGGGGCGACGACGGAGAATCCGTTCCACTATGTGAATGGCGCCTTGATGAGTCGTTCGACGCTGTTCCAGCTACACCCGCTCAACAAGGAGCATTCGCTAATCGCCATGCACCGTGCGCTAGAAGATAGCGACAAAGGATTGGGGTTTATGGAGTTGCAGGTGGATGAACCAGCTCTAGAGCATATCGCTTCGATGGCAAATGGAGATATTCGCCGTGCGCTCAATGCGCTAGAGCTGGCAGCACTGACGACACCGCCGCAGTCAGACGGTACGGTGCATCTGACGGTCGAGGTGGCGGAGGAATCGATCCGTCGTCCAACCGTACGCGCGGATGAGTCGACTCAGTACGATGTATTGTCCGCTTTTCATAAAAGTATTCGCGGTTCCAGTGATGCAGCGCTGTTCTGGTTTTTCTATGCGGTGGAGAAGCTAGGCATGGACCCGATGACCTTTATCCGTCGTCTCATCGCTGCCAGCAGTGAGGATATCGGGCTTGCGAATCCGCAGGCAATGGTGCAAGCACTGGGCGCGCTGGATGCGTATCGTACAAACGGTTGGCCAGAAGCGAAGCTGAATATCGCGCAGGCGATTTTGTTTGCAGTGGAAAGTCCGAAGTCCAATGCGGTGTATACTGCCATTTCCAGTGCGATGGCGGCGATTGATGAGATCAAGTCGGCAGAGGTTCCGCTACATTTGCGGGATACGCATTACAAGGGAGCGGAGAAGCTGGGGCATGAAGGCTACCAGTATCCACATAATTTCCCGAATCATTATGTGAAGCAGGAGTACCTGCCGAAACATCTGTCAGGACGCGTATTTTACAAAGCGACCGAGCAGGGGAATGAGTCGAAGATTAAGCTCAATCAGGAGCGGCGACGGGGTAATAATAAATAGCTTGGCGTGTTGAGTCAGCAGTTCAAGGAGATTTTTGTTCGATACTGTATTGTGGGGGCAAACAGGGCTATTGTGGCGTATATATGACTAAACTGTCCTCTCCAATAATGTGTATGCAATCAATAAGCCCGATCGAAAGCACAGGACGCATATCCTATGTCATTCCGATCGGGCTTATTTGGATATAAACATTTGTATATATGTGTGTGGTATGAGGTGGAACCATCTGTAGTAGTGCGTGACCTTGGGAACAGTCAACTATAACGGTCATTATATGCAGAAGAAACGGCGCTGCTATTTTTTCTTTTTAGAACGGGATTGTTTCTTCTTTTTCGGCGCGCGATGCCAGCCATATACTTGCAAATGAACAAAGAGTTTACTCAGTACATGACTAAATAGATACAGAATGATCAGCACAATGAGTAATGGGCGGAATACAATCCATGCGCTCATCCATAGTAGGATCAACTGCCAGCGCTTTAATTTGCGTAAAAATAGAGGCAACGTGAAGATGCGGTAAAACCAGTAATTCTTTTGCAGCGCCTCCATGTATTCCGTACGAATCTGCTCATTGTTCGGCTCTAGCCGGATCGCCTGCTCCATCATCTGTTTGGCGGTTTTGGCATCACCACGCCGTTCTGCTGCCCAGCCCAGATACATAAACGTCTGTGCATGCTCTACATCGTACTGCAGTGCATGGATCGCCGCTTCTTGTGAAGCATCCATTTGATTCAGATTCGCCAGCACATAGCTGTAGAGCGCCAAATATAGTCCAGTCTGCGGCTGCAAACGTAGACCTTCTTTAATCTGCTCCAGCGCTTGCTGGAATTTGCCTTGACGGTTGTACATATTACTTAGCAAATAATACAGATGGACGCGGTACGGATTGATGCGCAGCGCCTCATCGGTTGCCTGCTGCATCAATGCCCATTCCTGCGTATCATAATAAACAAAAGCACGCAGCACCCATGCGTCCTCATGATCAGGCTCGATACGCAGTGCCTGAGCCGTGCATTCCAGAGCTTTGTCGTATTGTTCCATATTCATGTAAATGGTTGCCAGCGCATTGTACGGTTCTGGTTCTTCTGGCTGCTCGCGTAGCCATTCTCCCGCTTCACGCAATGCTTCATCATAGCGGTCCCATTGCAATAGACGCTCAATTCGCTCCGACCGGATACCAGACAGATCTGGCTCATTGGTATAATTGCTCATCGGCTGTACCTCGGTTCGTATTCTCCATACCGGATGAATATGCCCTCATTACGAGAGGCAAACCATCCAGTGCTGGGCTTAACGGATTTTGTGCTTTTTTATATAATCGAGCACGGCGGTATATTCGCCATTCGTATCGCTGAATGTAGCATAGTTGCGTGCTGTGGCAAACCATTCGGTGGTGGACGGCTGACGCGTCTTGAGCGCACGGTTAAAATCCAGATCGGTCAACGGCTGAATCTCGCCCGTTTCCATCGCCCGCTCCAACGCGATCTCGGTCGTATCACGAACCAGCTGATCCAGATCTGCACCGGAAAAGAGGGCGGTGCTAGCGGCAAGCTTTTTGAGATTGATCGTTCCGGCAGGCTTGTCACGCAGCTTCAAATCAAGAATAGTGCCACGTTCTGCTTCCTCTGGCGGTGAGACGAATAGCAGATTGTTGAACCGCCCCGGACGGCGCAACGCTGAATCTAGATACCACGGTGTATTGGTGGCACCAATAATAAATACATTTTCATTAAAGCTTGCCAATCCGTCCAGTTCCAGCAGCAATTGATTCACTAGCATTCGGTCGTGATGTTGACGCATCGTGTGGCGACTGCCGCCCAGCGCGTCTAACTCGTCGATAAACAGTACACATGGCGCTTCCGCACGAGCCTTTTCAAACACATCATGCAAATTATGCTCACTTCCACCGACATACATAGACAGAATTGCTTGTAGTTCCAGATGCAAAAAGCTAGCGTTGATCTCGCCCGCGACTGCCCGTGCCAAAAAGGTCTTCCCGCAGCCCGGCGGACCATACAGCAAAATGGAACCGCCCGCCTGCTTGCCATAGGCGGCGAATAGCTCTGGCTGCTTGAGTGGCAAAATGAAGTTCATGCGGATTTTCTTTTTGATCTCTTCTAGCCCGCCTACATCGTCAAAAGTGATTCCCGGCTTTTCCAGCTCGACTAGATCGTTGGCGTCCTTGTCGAATTGAATGACTTTGAGGTTTTTGCGGCGTTGCTCGTGATCATCGCTCATGTGTACATCACTCCCTATGTAGATTTGCCGTGCTAATTTAGTATCATCATACCCTATGGACGCAGACATTCACCACTATGGATTTTCCATTTCCCATATGCTGAATGGAAGAAGGAAGGTTGTATACATATTTACACATGACGTCGATTCCAGTATGATAAAATACAACGTAAGATGACGTAATCGGCGATGGAGTTCGCCTGTAACCGCTGATCTCAGCTAATGACTCCTACCTGCTCAAAGCACAGTCGTTCTGTGTTTGTTCAGGTAGGAGTTTTGTTGTGTATAGATAGCAATCCAAGTTGATGACCGTAAAGGATGTGGAATTATGCTGTATGTGCTGCTTGTTATATGTGGGATACTAGGTGCGATGTGCCGGTATCTACTCAGTATGTGGATTCCGAATCATGGATTTCCGTTTGCAACATTGTTGATTAATATAATCGGCTGCTTTCTATTGGCGATTGTGATGAAATATATCGCTCGGCTGCCGCGCGTATCGCCTGCATGGGCGACCGCCATCGGGACAGGCTTTGTCGGTTCGTTCACGACCTTTTCGACCTTTAGTGTGGAAAGTATACAGCTGTTAGAAGAGGGGATGTATGGGCTGGCGATGGTCTACGTCGGATGCAGTTTGTTCGGCGGTTTACTGGCGACCCAATTCGGCTTTTACCTAAGTCAGCGCTGGCTGGATCGAAGGGAGGGACAGCAGCATGCTCATTAATATTCTCTTGGTGGCAGTAGGTGCGATCTTCGGTGTGCTGGCACGCTTTCTATTCTCTAGTTGGATGAAAAAGCGCTGGCAGATGGAGTTTCCGCTGGGAACCTTTTTGATCAATTTGAGCGGCTCCTTTTTGCTTGGACTGCTGATCGGTAGCGGAGCAGACCATCATATGCAGCTGTTGATCGGTACGGGATTCATGGGTAGCTTTACGACCTTTTCTACTTTTAAGCTGGAAAATATGGAATTGCGTCTCAAGGAAAAGTATCCTACGTTGATCTGGTATTTGGGCTTATCGTATATTCTCGGCATCGGGCTTGCGGGTGTGGGGATGTGGTTAGGGCATCGGCTCTAGTAAAGATAGCTATATGTGAGTTACACATTCAGTGATGAACGCCTGTATCATTCCATCTGCATACTCGTCTGTCTGCAAGTCAAAACGACCTTTCAGTCTCCTTCCCGTGGATCAAGATGGGAGGGGACTGAAAGGTCTTTTGATTTTAGATGATGTAGTTATCCGTATTATTCGTTAGATTGCTGCTCATTCCACACATCGTTAAGCGACCAGCATGTCCATTGCTTCACGACTGCATTGCCGCCAACAGTAGTCAGTTCCAGACTCGATGTCGATCCTTGCGGATAAATACGGCTTGTTAAAGTTGCCAGTCCATCATTAGCAAATACTTCAATCGACGAACGATCCACGAAGATACGCAGCGTCAGTTGTCCGTTATGCTGCAAAGGTGCTGTCCGCACACCATCTTGCGGTTTACCGGCTTGAGAAGCATCTAGTGTCAGCTTGCCGCCCGCAATATCATAAGAGATAACCGTTTGATCACCCGCATCACTATGCAGAATCAATCCAACCTGTTCGGCACTACTGGTATTCAGATCAAAGACAGCGATCATTTCCAACAGAGATTCCTTCATTTCTACCTTACAGCTTTGTTCCACTGTAAAGCCTTCATCTGTTGTAGAAGCCTTATCCACTGCAACAGTCTGATCTAGTGCAAATGACTCCCGACGCAGTAATTCCATTTCTTGCACTGGATTCATCAGCAATTGCCCAGCTTCATTCAAATGGAGTACACGCGGCAACGTAAGCGCGCCTGCCCAGCCATGCTGCTTGGTTGGCATATCCGATTCCCACATATCCATCCAGCCGATGGCAATACGGCGACCGTTATCATCCAGCAGTGTCTGCACGGCATAAAAGTCATGCCCATGATCCATCTCACGGAATTCCCCATGTTGGAACTCGTTAGTATCATAATCATAATCGCCGATCAGATAGCCCGTCTGGAACAAATTCAGATAGCGATCCTCCTCACGCTCCATACCTTGCGGAGAGAATAGCAGCACATGCCGACCGTCCAGCTCGAAAAAGTCCGGGCATTCCCACATAAAGCCAAGCGTACCGTCACTTGCTGCAAGCACGCCATCATACGTCCAATTGCGCAAATCCGGTGAATGATACCGAATTACGCGCCCATGACCATCCTGCGTCGCATTGCCCAGCACCATATACCATGTATCCTCATGTCTCCATACCTTCGGATCACGGAAATGATGCGCGCTGTCCGTCGGTGGCTCGGCAATGACCGGATTGACGCCGTATTTGTCAAAATGGATACCATCTCGGCTGACCGCAATATTCTGATTTTGCGTGAACAGGTCTTTGGCGCGGTCCGTATAATGATGACCCGTGTAAATTAACGTCAGTTCCCCGTTATTATCCACCGCACTGCCGGAAAAGCAGCCGTCCACATCACACTCGTCGCCCGGTGCCAGCGCAATCGGACAATGCTCCCAATGCACAAGGTCTTTACTTTTCACATGCCCCCAGTGCATCGGTCCCCAGTTCTCATCATACGGATGATGCTGGTAAAACACATGATATTCGCCGTTAAACTGCACCATTCCGTTTGGATCATTGATCCAATTGGCAGGGGCGGCAATATGATAACCGGGACGATACTGCGGATTGATGCTCTTTCCGGCAAGCTGAAGTGCTTGAGCAGCGTTTTGAATGGAATGAAGTGTAGACATAGATGTTCCTCCTTGAATGTATTAAGCAGTTGAGAACGATGATCTTCGCATTCGATGATGCTAGGAAATTCGGGAATTCTGCAACGCTAGAATGTTGAAAGTAAGATAGTGCAGAACTAAGGGACTATATAACTGTACACATCTGAAACTATCAAACCACGAAATGACCAAGGCAAAGATATGATTTAGAGCTGGCATTTATGTTAACTGCTGCTGTGGCTCTAACTGCCCGTTCAGCTGGGGCGTCTTAGTTTTATCGTTAAATAGGGTGAAGATGGAGATCAGTGTGAACAGCAGCACCAGCGCACCCATCACCAGATAGGTATAGCGGAAGCCAATATCGTCATACAACGATCCGGCAATCGGTGACAGCACTGCCTGACCGACTTGGGAAGCGAATTGGAAGCCAACCAGATACAGAATGGAAGAGAGACGAGTATCAAAATGCGCCGCCAGATATTTGAAAGTAGCAATCAGCATAATCGGCAATTCCAGCGCGTGAATGAGCTTCACTGCCGAGATACCAATCGGCTCAAATACTAGACCAGAGCCGATAATGCGCAGCGCCATCAGCAACCCAGCGAGAATCAGCGATTTCTTCGCCCCCAGCTTGTTCACGATAAAAGGAGCCATGAACATCATGCCTGCTTCCAGAAATACCTGAAACGAGTTCAAATAACCATATACCTGATTACCAATCTCATGAGAAGGGAATAACGATGAATAGTAGATTGGAAATTGTTGATCATATACTCCGTACACACAGGCAACACCGATCACGTACAGCATAAAGTACCAGAACGGACGCATCGTGAACAAATGTCCAATATCCTTGAGCGTAACCGAAGCTGCCTTTTCCAATTCTGTTTCCGTGACATGGATGCGTACCGATAGGATGATGCCAACTAGAATAACCGCCGAAATGGATGAAATCCAGAAGTTGATATTGGGATTCAGATTGAACAGCTGTCCTGCAAAGAACGTCGCTGCTGCCCAACCGAGTGAACCCCACATCCGCGAGCGACCGTATTCAAAACCGTACTTGCGGCTGACCTTTTCCACATATGTTTCGATGGCGCCAACCCCAGCCAGAAACCCAACGCTCAGAAACAATCCGCCGACAATCGCGCCCAGCCATACATTCACCTGTAATAATGGACCGTAGACAAAAACGAAAAATGGTCCTGTGAACACCAGCAATAAGCTAATAAACAGCAAGATATTACGACGAAGACCGATTTTATCGGAAATAAAGCCGTAGAGTGGTTGGGCGCATAGCGCGAAGATAGCGTTTACAGAGAAGATCAGACCCGTTTGCGCCCCCGTCAGCTTCATCTCCTGACCGAGCCAGATGGAGAACAGAGAATAGCTGGACGACCAACAAACGAAAAAGAAGAAAAAGTAAAGGCTTAGCTTCCAGTACAGGCTTTTTGATACAGGCATATCGCTCGCTCCTTCATTCATGTAAGTGCTTTCTTGAATGAATTGTATGTCAACCGGTTTCATATGTCAACCGGATGACATAAAAATATATACTTGCATAAAAAAACGCCTTCATCGAAGGCGCTACGGTAGCATCATGGATCAAGCTTACATCATGTTAATCATGTGATCATATAAACAGCAGATTATTACATCCTTTAAGCGGTGGAGCCGTCATACAATGCTACAGGCAAAATCGTCTGCCGCTGGGCTTCATCAAATTCACCGTCAATTTCACGCAATAATACTTCAATGGCAGTGCGTGCAATCTCTTCAATCGGCTGACGGATCGTAGTCAGCTGCGGAATCGCAGACGAGATCACATTTGTGCCGTCATAACCGACCAATTTCAGATCCTCTGGAATACGGATACCGCGTACACCGGCTTCGTATATAACCGACGCTGCAATCATATCATTGCTGGCGAATATGCCATCCACTTCAGGATGCTCGTCCAAGGCAAGGCGAATGTGCTTTAACTGATCGTCCCGATCGAGTGGCAATTCAATCTCATACGTATGATGCGGCAATCCATGCTGCTGCATCACATCCTCAAAAGCCTTGCGGCGCAGCTGTGCAGGGGTTTCCAACTCGGCAGGTCCGTTAAAATGGATAATATGCTGACAGCCGCCGTCGATCAAGCGCTGTGTTGCCAGTCGTCCACCCTCATAATTGTCGGAACTGACTACCGGAATCGTATCGGACAAATAACGGTCGATGGCAACTACCGCCAAATTGGCACGTTTATAATTCAAAATCCCTCGGTTATGCGTACCGACAATAATGCCATCCACCTGATTGCGCATCAGCATCTCGGCATATTGTTCTTCCTTGTCGATTCGATTCAAGCTGTTGCACAGCAGCACTTTTAGCCCATGCGCAGCACATAGATTCTCAATATGAAACGACAGCTCTCCAAAAAACGGATTCGCTGTCGTTGGCAGGATCAGTCCGATCAGATGGGTACGCTTGTTGAATAGCGAACGCGCAATATCGTTAGGAAAATAATTCAATTCCTCCATTGCGCTACGTACTTTGGTTTTGGTTGCTTCACTGACATAACCTCGGTTGTTCATCATGCGCGACACTGTTGTCGGCGAGACGCCGGCGAGTCGGGCAACATCTTCCAGCTTGGCTTTCATGCGGCAGCCTCCGTTTTTTTCTTTATAGTATACCATTTGCCTAGAGGCAAAAGAAGAAAAGCGCCTGACCTACAAATAAGTGAATGTACAGATGAATGAATCTACAGATACATGCACCCCATACAGAAACAACCGTGCATGATAGAACAAATATCACATGCTTTAATGACTGAATATCTGAGAGGAAGGATGTATCTTTCTATCCCGTAAACGATGTCAGAGGTTGATTACTGTTTATGGCGCATTACATACACACCTATCATCATTCAGCGATGATAGCAAAAACCTTCCGCTGTCTCGTTCCCAAGAAGGCAAACGATATAGCGGAAGGTTGAAGGTCTAACGTATTGCTTGCTTATCCTTTCATACTCAGTCATGCTACTCACGTCTTACAAGTATGACCTATTGTATTCTCAGGGTAGTACGTACACGTAATGCTGAAGCTCCATATTCCATAGATTGTGTCTGATCTTACACCAGTGCTTCGTAAGGTACTTTTTCAGCAACTTCAATCGTGCCGCCGCCCAGACACACATCGCCATCATAAAAGACAACTGCTTGTCCCGGTGTGATTGCTTTTTGCTGTACATCGAATTGAACATGTACAGTGCCGTCTTCCTGCCAAGTGAGTGTAACGCCTTGATCCGGTTGACGATAGCGGAATTTGGCGGTGCAGGTTACGGTAGTGCCAGCAGCCGGTGTATTGCCGTTGATCCAATTGATGCCCGATGCGATCAGACCAGTCGAGTACATACTTGGATGCGCATCCCCCTGTACGACGTACAGAATGTTTTGCTCCAGATCTTTGTCTGCGACGAACCACGGTTGTCCGTTACCAGAGCCGCCGATGCCGAGACCTTGACGTTGACCAAGCGTATAGTACATCAGACCGTCGTGACGACCTTTTACTTCGCCCGTTGCAATATCAACCATATTGCCAGATTTGGCAGGCAGATAGTTGCTCAGGAATTCGCGGAAATTGCGCTCCCCGATAAAGCAAACGCCAGTGCTGTCTTTTTTCTTCGCTGTGTACAGATCATGCTCTGCTGCGATTCGGCGTACTTCGGGCTTCGGCAGATGACCGATAGGGAACATCGCTTTGGACAGCTGCTGCTGATTGAGCGCGTTCAGGAAGTACGTTTGATCTTTGTTATTGTCGACACCGCGCAACAGGGTCAGTGTTCCGTCCTGATCTACAACGCGTGCATAGTGACCGGTTGCCACATAATCCGCACCCAGATCCAGCGCTTTGTTCAGGAACTCACCGAATTTGATCTCACGGTTGCACATAACATCTGGATTCGGTGTGCGGCCGTTTTTGTATTCTTCTAGGAAGTACGAGAAGACTTTGTCGTAATATTCCTTTTCAAAATTGACCGTATAGTAAGGTATACCGATCTGTTCGCAGACACGGCGTACATCTTCCGCATCGTCCTCGGCGGTACAATTGCCGAACTCGTCGGTATCATCCCAGTTTTTCATAAAAATACCGATTACATCGTACCCCTGCTGTTTGAGCAGTAGCGCGGTAACCGAAGAATCTACGCCGCCGGACATTCCGACGACCACTCGTGTTTCTGAAATTGCTTTTGCCATTTGCATATCACATCCCCGTTTAATATTGAACCGGATTGAAGTGCCGGTGGTACAGCGAGTGGCATCCCGCTTACCAATCATTACAATTTTGCTACAACTCGCAATTCCATTTCCCAAACGCTATTCATCTGTGTTACGATAAGATAGAATAATGATCGGAATACACTGAATTATTGGAAATGCATAGCTGATGTGCAACTGCTAATTATAATTGGGTTTGTGAAATAAAGCAATAACAATAAAGCGACAATATTCATGCGTTTGGTCATAATAGAGACGAGGTGCACATTATGAAAATTTCAACCAAAGGACGTTACGGTCTGACGATTATGATGGAGCTGGCTTCGCGTTTTGGCGAAGGTCCCACTTCTTTAAAAAGTATTGCTGAGCGAAACCAGCTGTCCGAGCATTATTTGGAGCAACTGATCGCTCCGCTGCGTAATGCGGGTCTGGTGAAAAGTATTCGTGGCGCATACGGCGGCTATATTCTGTCCCGCGAGCCGGAGCAGATTACAGCAGGCGAAGTGATCCGCGTGCTGGAAGGACCGGTTTCGGTCGTTGATTTTACCGATGAGGACGTGGCAGCCAAGCGTCATCTGTGGATGCAAATCCGTGACGCCATCGCCAGCGTGATCGATTCCACCACCCTCAAAGACCTGATCAGTTATCAGGATGAAGGTGCGGAAGACAATTACATGTTCTATATTTGATCCACGTCGCTGTCTGGTATGCGTTGTTGCATAGCATAAGCAGCACACTGAGATCATGAAATCGGAAAAAGCGGAAGAACCGTCGCCACTGCGCTGCGGGCTCTTCCGTTTTTTGTTGTGTCTAGCGAGATGAAGGGCGCAGGCATATAATGTAGTGAATCTTCGTTAATTTGATATAGAAGCTTCTTTTGCAGAAACTTTACAATATAAAAGGAAAGACAAGGTGAACTGAAATGACTCCAATCTATCTTGACCATGCTGCTTCTACACCAGTACATCCAGAAGTAGCACAACACATGCTAAATGTAATGACCGGTACACATGGCAATGCGTCCAGCGTCCATTCCTTTGGACGTGCTGCCAAGCAGATCGTCAGTCGAGCGCGCGATCTGATCTCGAATCGACTCGGCTGCCATCCCAATGAACTCGTATTTACAGCAGGCGGCACAGAGAGCGACAATCTGGCATTGTTCGGCGTAGCGGAAGCGCTGAAGGAGCAGGGACGTCATATCATCACATCGCAGATTGAGCATCATGCGGTGCTGCACGCATGTGAGGTGCTAGAGAAGCGTGGGTACACAATCACCTATTTGCCAGTCGATCCACACGGTCGCGTATCGCTAGATGAGCTGCGCGCTGCGATTCGCCCAGATACGATTCTAATCAGCATTATGTTTGGCAATAATGAAGTTGGCACTCTGCAGCCGATTGAGGAGATCGGACAGCTGGCGCGTGAGCATAGCATTCTGTTTCACACGGATGCAGTGCAGGCTCTGGGCGGTGTGATGATCAACTGTAATGAGCTTCCCGTTGATATGATCAGCTTCTCCGCGCATAAGATTAACGGCCCGCAAGGCATCGGTGCGCTGTATGTACGGCAAGGAACCAAGCTGGAGCCGCTGCTGCATGGTGGTTTGCAGGAACGCAAGCGTCGTGCAGGTACTGAGAATCTTGCTGGAATTGCTGGTTTTGGCAAAGCGGTGGAGCTAGCGACCGACAAGCTGGAGCAGCGTCATAACGAGCTGGCATTACTGCGTCGTCATTTTCTGGAGCAGCTGGAAGAGAAGGCAGGCAGAGAAGCATTTGTAATCAATACGCCGCTAGAGCAATCGCTGCCGCATATTCTTAATGTGAGCTTTCCCGGCACGACCAGCGAAACGATGCTCATGAATCTCGATATGGAGCAAATTGCCGCGGCAAGCGGTTCGGCATGCACCTCTGGATCGCTGGAATTATCTCATGTACTACAGGCGATGAATTTACCACAAAATGTACAACAATCGGCGATTCGTTTTAGCTTTGGGCTGGGTAATACTACACAAGAAATTGAACAAACCGCACAGAAAATTGCAACCATTTTACAACGGATACGTAAATGATGTTAAGGACTCCCCTGTATGGTGAATAAGGGAGGATAGATGTCGGGCGCTGCCATCTCCGGACATGAGCATGTTCCGGTTTCCGTACCCGCGCAAAATGTGCGCTGAGGAGGTCCTGAAAGTGTTAAAGGTGCAAAGCATGATAGGACTCGCTGTATTTGATGTGGAAGACGGCAAACAGCTGGGCAAGATCCACGATTTTATCATTACGGAGGACTGGTCGGTATACGGCTTCGAGCTGGAAGGTAAGGGGCTGTTCTCACTCCAGGTCCGTACGGTGAAATGGGAGGATGTTGTGAGCTGCGGCAATGATGCCATTATGATTCGCAATCAACATGCAGTCCGCCAAAAGGCGGCTGACGATATTCAGCATACATTTTTAATCGGGAACAGCAAATTGAAAGAATTGCCTGTCCTTACTGGTGATGGAGCGATCCTCGGCTATGTGTCCGATGTTTACTTTAATCCTGAACTGGGTAAAAGCATTACCGGGATCGAAATTAGCGACGGTTTTATCTCCGATCTGATTGGCGGAAGAAAATGGCTTCCGATCAGCACGCAGGTTGCATTTGGTGAAAGCGCCATTATGGCACCCATCGCCAGTGGTCAGCGGCTGGAGGAATGCCTGTAAACTGTAGCTGGCACAGCAGCGGCCGGAATCATATGCTGCGGACGCGCTTCGTAAGCCGAGGCGCGTCCGTGCCGCGTATACATACGGTACGGGTATGAAAGAATCATGCCTTACAGCAAGCCAGCTGCCCAAACTTGTAGACGGATAGGGTGAGCGCGGAATGAAATGTCCAAACTGTAGTTCTAAAGATATCGGCAAGATTGGCTCGCATCAATTTTATTGCTGGGGCTGTTTTATCGAATTGACTGTAAATAATGGAAAGATGTCTGTGTACCAAGTCGAAGAGGATGGCACGCTTAGCTCGCTGGACGATCTGTTCGTCGAACAGCCGCTAGCAGCAGCATCCATTTCGTTATCCTCCTAAAATGTAGGTATTACGCAGCAAGGAAAGCGGTCGGGGCATTTATGCTGGACAGTCGCAATTCCATACATACCATGGTAGCAGCTCATGACTGAACATCGCCGCGACCGATGGCATACGAACATCGTATGTCGTCGAGTCGCGGTTTTTTGGCTTGGATGACTGATGTAGCAAGTGCTACCACCCTATACACAGAGGTTCAAACGCAGGGCGGTTACCATCATCTGTCACAAGCGATACAGAACGTTTTGGCAGTGCCTTTTTAGAAGAAACGATAACGCTCTCATCGCGTCTGTATCCATGTCTGCTGTCATTGACAGAGCCGGAAACGCTGGATATACTGGTATAGGTTGTTGAAAAATCGTGAAATTCCGCGCAGCATGCACCATTGCGGCGGAATCGGGTATCTGTGCATACCTCTTTTTTTACCGTTCGGCTTATGCTGGGCATATGCATAATCAAAGAAGAGGTGCAGGGAGAAGCCGCTGTAGGAAATACAAGAATACCGTCCCTGATCTATGAGCAGGGGCGTTTTTTTAGATTTCAAGGCCATTGCATGTTCACTAGGCACGTTGGGCTGTATCGTACAGCATCTGCCGCCGCTGTGTACATCCGGTGCATCCCTACGCACCGCATTTTCCGCGTCTGTATGCTAGACGCTACATCTGAGGAGGCTCGCTATTTATGAAAGCAAGTGAAATCCGTTCCAAATGGCTCGCTTTTTTCGAGAGCAAAGGACATAAAGTGGAGCCTAGTGCGCCACTTGTACCGATTAATGATCCATCTCTGCTGTGGATTAACGCTGGTATGGCACCGTTGAAAGCTTATTTTGACGGACGAGTGCAGCCGGACAATCCGCGTATTACCAACTCGCAAAAATGTATTCGTACAAATGATATTGAGAATGTCGGCAAAACACGCCGTCACCATACATTCTTTGAGATGCTGGGTAACTTCTCCATCGGTGACTACTTCAAAGAAGAAGCAATCACTTGGGCATGGGAATTTCTGACTGGCAAAGAGTGGATCGGCTTTGATCCAGAGCGCCTGTCCGTAACCGTATATCCAGAGGATGAAGAAGCATTCAAGCTGTGGAACGAGAAAATCGGTCTGCCAGCGGAGCGCATCATCAAGCTCGAAGACAACTTCTGGGATATCGGCGAAGGTCCATGCGGACCGTGTACCGAGATTTTCTATGATCGCGGCGATGCTTACGGTGCGCTTGATCCGAACGATCCAGAAATGTTCCCAGGCGGCGAAAACGAGCGCTTCTTGGAAGTATGGAACCTCGTATTTTCCCAGTTTAACCATAACAAAGACGGCAGCTACACGCCGCTTCCAAACAAAAATATTGATACTGGTGCCGGTCTGGAACGCTTCACTTCTATCTTGCAGGATGTGGATTCCAACTTTGACACTGATCTGTTCCAACCGATGATTCAAGAAACCGCGCGTATTGCCGGTGTAACATACAAAGAAAACAACGAAACCGATGTAGCGCTGAAAGTTATCGCTGACCATATCCGTACGGTTACCTTTGCAGTAGGCGATGGCGTACTGCCATCCAACGAAGGACGCGGTTATGTCATCCGCCGTCTGCTACGTCGTGCCGTTCGTTACGGGAAAGTGATTGGTCTGGATAAACCGTTCCTGTTCAGTCTTGTCAAAACTGTAGGCGATGTGATGGGCGTATACTATCCAACTGTCGTGGAACAGCAGGATTATATCGAGAAAATCATTCGCACCGAAGAGGAACGCTTCCATGAAACGTTGTCTGATGGTCTGAATATTCTCGGTGAGCTGGCTCAGCAAGCCAAAGCGAAAGGGCAAACGTCGATTAGCGGCGCAGATGCTTTTAAACTGTATGATACCTATGGTTTCCCATTTGACCTGACTGAGGATTATGCACTGGAAAACGGTCTGACTGTGGATCGCGAAGGTTTTGATACAGCTATGCAGGAGCAACGTGACCGCGCACGTGCAGCTCGTCAAGATAGTGGCAGTATGAAGGTTCAAGGCGGCGTATTGTCCGAGCTGGATGCGAAGAGCGAATTTATCGGCTACGAGCAGCTTACAGTTCAATCAACTGTAGCAGCAATCATCGTGGATGATGCGTTTGTACAAAGCGCTGGCGCGGGTCAAACAGCACAAGTGATTCTCGACGTGACTCCATTCTACGCAGAGAGTGGCGGTCAAGTGAGTGACCTTGGTCTGCTCAGCAGCGACAAGGTTGAAGCATCGGTAGAAACGCTGTTCAAAGCACCACGTGGTCAATCTGTGCATATCGTAACGATCAGCTCCGGCGAGCTGGGTGTCGGCGATACTGTAACTGCACAAGTTGACGAGCCAAACCGCAACGATATTATCAAAAACCATACCGCAACTCACCTGATGCACAAAGCGCTCAAAGAAGTGCTGGGCAACCATGCCAATCAGGCAGGTTCTTTGGTGGAAGCAGAGCGTCTGCGTTTTGACTTTTCCCATTTCAGCAGTCTAACACCAGAAGAGATCGTCGATATCGAGCGTCGTGTGAATCAGGAAATCTGGAAATCTCTAGATGTAGAGATCAACTACGCAGCAATCGACGAAGCGAAAGCAATGGGTGCGATGGCACTGTTCGGCGAGAAATACGGTGATATTGTACGTGTAGTTAAAATCGGCGATTACAGCATCGAGCTGTGCGGCGGTTGCCATGTAGACAACACATCCCGTATCGGTCTGTTCAAAATCGTATCCGAAAGCGGCATCGGCTCCGGTGTACGCCGTATCGAAGCGGTAACTGGTCGTCTGGCATACATGTTCCTTGATAGCCAGCTGGACATCCTGAAACAGGCAGCGGGTCAACTGAAATCCAACGTACACGATGTACCAAAACGCATCGAAGCGCTGAACCAGCAAGTACGCGACCTCGGTCGTGAAAATGAATCCCTGCAAAGCAAGCTGAGTCTGATCGAAGCGGGTCAATTGACCGATCAAGTGGAGACAGTCGGCAGCACGCAATTGCTGGCAACCGCAGTTAATGCGCCAAGCATGGACGCTCTGCGTGGTCTGGCGGATGAGCTGAAAGGTAAATTGCCAGAAGCGGTACTCGTACTTGGAGCGGCGATTGAGGACAAAGTAAACTTTGTTGTCGTAGTACCAAAATCCGGTATCGAACGCGGACTGCATGCTGGTAAGCTGGTCAAAGAAGTCGCAGCGATCTGCGGCGGCGGCGGTGGCGGTCGTCCAGATATGGCGCAAGCAGGCGGTAAAGATGCATCCAAGCTGAACGAAGCACTGGAAGCAGCCAAACAACACGTCGCTTCTGTATAACGGAAAACAGCGCGACAGACAAGATGACCGACCAGCGGATTCATGTGGCTTATTGATCATTCAGACCGAAGCAGTACAAACGGTAATGAGAGCAAGATTGTGAGCCGCTTACATGTTTCTGCCATATACTTTAAAATTCTGTAACTTTTCGATTAGTTTTAACGTAAATATTCCTTGTATATCGCTTGATGTGTTATGATGAGAGAGAATCAACATGAACATCAGGGGATTCCATTTTGAGGAAGCGTGTGTTCCATCACTTTCCGAAAAAGCGAGGTGTCAGCGAGTGGACTCCATGGACAAAACTGTGAAGTTTAGCGTCAAAGGTGACGAGCATGAAAGCTCCTCACAGGAAATACTGCTCACCGTGTATGATGCACTGGTGGAGAAGGAGTACAACCCGATCAACCAGATTGTCGGTTACCTCATTTCCGGGGACCCCGCTTATATTCCCCGGCATAACAATGCGCGTAGTCTGATTGGCAAAAAAGAGCGGGACGAATTAATTGAAGAACTGGTCCGTTCCTACCTGGCCAGTCATCGGTAGAGACGGAGCGTACACACATGAAAATATTAGGCCTCGATTACGGAGACCGCCGGATTGGTATTGCGGTAAGCGATGCGTTCGGTTGGACCGCTCAGGGACTGGAGGTTATTGACCGGCAGCGCAACCCCGAAGTACTGGAACGTATTGCCGAACTGGTCAAGGAACACGAGATCAACGAGATTGTAGTTGGACTCCCCAAGAACATGAACGGAAGTGTTGGTCCCCGTGGTCAACTATGTATCGAATTTGCAGAACATCTTCGGGAATCTGTGCAGCTGCCTGTTCACCTTTGGGATGAACGGCTTACAACGATGTCAGCCGAGCGCACATTGATTGAGGCTGATGTAAGCCGGAAGAAACGCAAGCAGGTCGTGGATAAAATGGCCGCAAGCTTGATTTTACAAAATTACTTGGATTCTAAAAGTAAAAGGTGAGGGTGGTTAATATGGCGAAAGATCAAAATTTGCTTGAGGACGAACCGGAAATTATTTATATCCCTGATGATGATGGCAATGAAGAGGAATTTGAAGTCATCATGAAATTTGAGGTTGATGGTTCGGACGCCAAATATATGATGGTCGTGCCTATGGAAGCCACAGAGGACGATACCGACGAAGTATATGCGTTCCGATATGAGGAAGACGACGACGATTTGAAGCTGTACATTATTGAAGACGAAGACGAGTGGCAGATCGTCGAAGAGACCTTCAATACATTAGTAGCTGAATTGGATGGTGAATAAGCCCATGAGCGATCTTTCTGCGAGTAATGTCAAGCTATCATCTAGACTGCTGGAAGCCTACGGTGTACTTATCGAGTTAACCGATGAAGACGGCGAAACGGTTGTTTATCGTTTGATCAGTGAATTTGAGGCGGAGACCGGTGCGTATGCCGTATTGCAAAAGGATACAGCATTGCCGGATACAGAAGTCGAAATTTTAAAAGTGGTGGAAGGTTCGGGCGACAAGCCGGAGCTGGTCACGATTGATGATGACGATGAATGGGAAGATGTAGCGGAGTTATATGACGAATTGACCTTACCGTTTGAAGATTAATCACGGATCTGTATACAGCAGGCATTGCTGCTGCGGTCATGTACTTTCTAAGAAGAGCGGGAACCTTTCCGCTCTTTTTGACTGTCAAAGGAGATGTTATATCCATTGCGTAAAGTGGTCAGGACATTTGCAATCATCATTATTATCCTCATTCTTGCTGCGGCAGGTGCTGCGATCTACGGCAAGAATGCAATGCAGCCGACCGCAACGTCGGATCAGCCAGTGGCATACACGCTGGCACAAGGCACGTCCACTTCGGCATTGTCCGAGGAACTGCAAAATCAAGGCATTATCCGCAACGCGCTTGCGTTCCGATTGTATCTGCGCTGGCATCATGAGGGCAGTGAATTCAAAGCGGGCAATTATGAATTTACACCAGGCATGACGTATGACCAGATTATTACACGTCTGAATACAGCGGACGTGGTCGTACCGAAAACGATGAAATTTACGATTCCCGAAGGCTATACCGTTACTCAGATTGCCGACAAGCTGAGTAAAGCTGGCTTTGTGGATCGCGACAAGTTTATGAAGCTGGTAGATGATCCATCCCAGTTCAAGCAGGCGCGCGAGTGGAATGTACCGACGGGCAATGGTATTTTGCATCCGTTGGAAGGGTATCTGTTCCCAGCAACGTATGATTTGCCAATCGAAAGCACTGAGGAAGATGTGATCGCTAACATGCTGGCAGGCATGCGCACCAATCTGGCGACCATCGATAATCTGGACGGCAAGCTCAAGACACGCGGAATGAATTTGCATCAATTGCTGACGGAAGCTTCACTGATCGAGCGTGAAGTGGTGGTACCGGAAGAGCGTGCCGAGGTAGCAGGCGTAATCGATAATCGGATCAAGCAGAAGATGCGCCTGCAAATTGATGCTACCGTGCAATATGCGCTAGGCAAGCAAAAGCAGCGTCTGCTGTATTCTGATCTGAAAATCGATAGCCCCTATAATACGTACCTGCATGACGGTCTGCCACCGGGTCCAATCGCCAATCCGGGCATTGAATCTATTAAAGCGGCATTAGAGCCGAAAACATCAGAGTATTTGTATTATGTGACCAAGAAGGATGGATCGGGCGGTCATCTGTTTGCTAAGACCTACGCCGAGCATCAGAAAAACATCGAAACCAGCAATGCTACCAGCGCCTCTGGAACAGGACAGACGAACGAGAGTGAAACGACAGAAGGCGCTGGCAATGTAGAAGCAACGACAGGTACTGACACGTCGGCAACGACCGGAACCGAGCAAAGTACCGAAAGCAGCAATCCGTAATTAATCCGTAAGCAAACCCATCTTATTGTATCTGTATCGATAGACTGCAATATATGGTTTCCTCACGCCACAAGTAAGGCGGGCACACATCAAGCAGGCTAGATCGCTGCATGATGTGTGCCTGCTTTTGGGCGTGCAGGCAAAACGTCTTCATATGCACACAAATGAGCTTCAAACCTGCTCCGTTTATCCTGTATGATAGATAGCGTGCTATCATCGGAAGTAAGCGGAGCAATGCCCTATGAATGAATAGGAATATGTAAATAACAGCTGGAAGGCTGGGAGGTGCTGAACAATGAGTAATAAACCGGAACTGTTGGTGACAGTATCCTCACTGAAGGAATTGCGTCGTCTAGCGGAAGCGGGCGCTGACGCTTTTTTGGTCGGTGAAGAACGGTATGGTATGCGATTACCCGGAAATATGACTTTGCAGCAGATTGGCGAAGCGGTAGCCTATAGTCACCAGCATGGCAAAAAGGTATATGTGGCAGTTAATAATCTGATGACCAACGAGTTACTGCATGGTTTATCGGCTTATATCGAGGGGCTGCGTGATCTGAATGTGGACGGAATTGAGTTTGGCGATCCGGCGGTGTTGACGACAGTGCGCGAACTGGCGCCAGAGCTGAAGCTGCATTGGAATGCTGAGATGACATCAACTAGTTCATCCACTGCCAACTACTGGGGCAATAAGGGCGCTACACGGGCGGTACTGGCGCGTGAGCTGAATATGGATGAGATTACCGGTATGATGGATAAGATCAAGGTAGAAGCGCAGGTGCAGGTACACGGCATGACTAATATTTATCATTCCAAACGTCAGCTGGTGCAGAGCTATATGGCACATCAAGGACGCGAGGTTAATGGTGATCTCGGTTTGACCCGTGGATTGTTCCTGATCGAGGCAGAACGTCAGGATGAGAAATTCCCGATTTATGAAGATAGCAATGGAACGCATATTATGAGCTCTGAGGACATTTGCATTTTGGAAGATTTGCATCTGCTGATGGAAGCGGGCGTACAGAGCTTGAAGATCGAAGGCATACTGAAATCGCCAGAGTATAATGAGGCGGTTGTGCGTGCATATCGTACCGCTATCGATGCGTATGCGGATCATCCAGAAACGTACGAGTATGACGAAGAATGGCTGGATGAGGTTCGTGCATTGCAGGACCCGGAACGTGAGCTTGCGTTTGGATTCTTTTATAAGGAACAGGTATTTTAAGAAAATCGCTATGTAACAGTTACATGATGCTGCGGTTCAAAACATAGGGTATTTGGTACACAAATACAATCATTTAGAGTCAACGATGTTCAAGCAATATGATCGAGGGGGAAGATCTCCAATGAGTAAAGCAAAACCAATACATTTCGGCAAACGATACCGTCTGGACAAGCCTGAGCTGTTGGCGCCTGCGGGTAATTTGGAAAAGCTGAAATTCGCCATTCACTATGGTGCAGACGCTGTATATATCGGCGGACAAAAATACGGTCTTCGGTCCAACGCAGATAACTTCAGTTTTGAAGAGATGCGGGAAGGTGTAGAATTTGCCAATCGTTACGGTGCCAAAGTATTTGTTGCAACGAACATTTATGCACATGATGAAGATGTAGACGGTATTGAAGAATACCTGCGCAATCTAGAGGATGTCGGTATCTCCGCAATTATCGTGGCTGATCCGACGATTATTGAAGTGGCACTACGCTGCGCGCCAAAGCTGGAAGTGCATCTAAGCACTCAGCAATCGACGCTGAACTGGCAGGCAGTGAAATTCTGGAAAGAAGAAGGTTTGCCGCGTGTTGTGCTTGGTCGCGAAACCAGTCTGGAAGAGATTGCTGAGATCAAAAAGCATGTCGATGTGGAGATTGAATCGTTTATCCACGGGGCGATGTGTTCATCGTTCTCAGGACGCTGTGTATTGTCCAACCATTTTACAGACCGTGATTCGAACCGTGGTGGCTGCTGCCAATCCTGCCGCTGGAAATACGATCTGTTCGAGGATGCTCGTCCACAATCCGGCTGGATGTCTGAGGAAGAGATGCTGGATAACCGGACACCGGAACCATTCGCGCTCGGAGACAATCAACTTCCATTGTACAATGAGGGTGACAATCCGTTCTCGATGGGATCGAAGGACCTGTGTATGCTGGAAGCCATTCCTGATCTGATTGAAGTCGGGATCGACAGCTTTAAGATCGAAGGACGTATGAAGTCGATTCACTATGTAGCTACGGTTGTTAACGCGTATCGTCAGGCGATTGATTCCTACATGGCAGATCCTGAGAACTATGTGCTGAAGCCAGAATGGCTGGAAGAGCTGAATAAAGCCGCCAATCGTCCGCTCAACACCGGTTTCTTTTATGATACACCGGATGAAGAGGATCATATCTATGAGCCGGAAGATAAGGCTGTACCGTATGACTTTGCTGGTCTGGTGCTGGATTATGATGCGGCTACAGGTGTAGCAACGATTCAACAGCGTAATCATTTTAAACCGGGACAGGAAATTGAGTTTTTTGGACCGGATAATACCTTCTTCAAGCAGCAGGTCGGTACGATCTGGGATGAGGAAGGCAATGAGCTAGATGCCGCGCGTCATCCATTGCAAAAGATCAAAATGAAGGTGGATCAGCCGGTTCGCTATTTTGATATGATGCGTAAAAAGAATGTGAAAACTGCTAAAAGAGCAAAAGAAGTAGCCACTATTTCGTAGAGTAGATACTTTGTAAGGGATAAACTTACTGGAATGATTCGTTCATCTGGTATTGTTTATCCCTTTTTTTGCCTATTCATGTTATAAACCATGACAGATTACCCATAGTCACCAAAATGAGAGCGATAACAAAATACGGAAATTTATATCTAATGTGAGGTTTTTCATACATAATAGGCGTAAAGACCTTAATTATTTGGAAAAAGGGGGTTCATTTTTACTGGATAATCACCGATAATGGAAGCAGAACTGTAACTATTGAACTCCAACTAGGATACATGATGTGGACAATACAGAGAATATGACCGGAATACGGGAACAGGTTCATGAATTTGAAAATGGTGGGTGAAGAGTATGGGGTTATGGCAAAAGCCAGACAAGTCTAATCGCAAGCCAGCAAAATTATCCAAACAGTTACTGAACACATCGGGGGAAAACAAGAAGGGCAAGAAGGAGAAACGGAAGCAATCAGGGGAACAAGCGCCATCGCAGAAAGCCTTACATAAGTGGTTTAAGGGGCGCGGTCGCGGAAATCAACAGGTGGTATTGCAGGATATGTCACAACCAACGGAGTCATCGCTGGCTTCGGATCAACAGCTGGACAACCAGTTATCCGATGCTGCGGCTCAACCTACAAAACCCAATACCAAGCCGCGTATCCGCTTCAAACATGCCAGTCGCGCGTCGTTATCGGCAGCTCGCAATTGGCGTAATTTCAACCCGTCCAAATCGGTCGGTGTTAAGTTATTTTTGATGTTTTTTATCGCAATTATGGTCTGTGTCGTTCTACTCGGTACATTCTCGTACGTACGTGCCAAAAGCGTAATTCAGGAAAATGCAGCCATTAGCAATGAACAGGCGATTATCCAAACGGGCGAAAAGCTGGATGTTATGCTCGGTCAACTGGTGAATACATCGGTTCAAGTATTCTTTGATCCGACCATGCAGAGCGATCTTGAAGCACTATCGCGTGATGGACAAACAGCCTATGACAAGTATCAAACGATCAATTCAATCAGCGAAAATCTGCAAAATCAATTGAATTCTACGGATTCCATCGAAGCGATCTATCTTGTACCAATGAATCCTTCGCTGAGCATTATTAGTGCTGGAACCGGCATCCCAACGGCAGAGCAAGTTCGCAAAACTGATTGGTACCAATCACTAGCGAGCAATAACAGTGTGATGCAGTGGGTGCCAACTGCCAAAACGGAAGGTACTAATAAAAACTTTGTCTATGCCCGCGCCATGCGTATTTCCAGCAGCACTGATTCGTTCGTGTTCGTCATGAGCATTAATAGCAAATGGCTAAACGATCAGATCGACAATCTGAATCTGGGCGATGGTAGTAATATTGATCTGGTGGGTGGACCGCAAAATACGGTTATTGCTTCTACAATAGAGCAGACGGTGAGTGAGCCATCCAAGTTGTCCTTTATCAATCAGATCAAGGAAGGTAGCGGTCGTTTCCAAAATGATCAAGGCACACAGCCGATTCTGGCTGCTTACTCCGTACTCAGTACCGTCGATTGGAAACTGATCGGAACGGTGCCGGTACAGGCGCTCGTTTCCAGTGCAAGTCCGATTCTAACATTGACTTGGATTATGGCAGCAATCTTTGGTATTATTGCGATTCTGATCGGATTGCTGATCATTCGCATGATCGGTCGTCCGCTGCGTGACTTGCAGCAATTGATGCACCAAGGCTCCGAAGGCGTACTGAATGTACGGATGCAGCACAAGTCCTCGGATGAGATTGGGCAGCTATCACTAGCCTTTAATACGATGATGGAAAAGATTACGAATTTGGTCAAACAGACCAATGATTCCGCGCAGCAGGTGCTGGATACAGCCTCTACACTCAGTCAAGCATCGCGTCAAACCGCAGTATCTGCGCGCGAGATCGCCGTTGCTACAGAAGAAATTGCCAATGGAGCTAGTAGTCTTGCGTTGGAAGCCGAGCGCGGGACGGAACTGACTGAGACAATGAATGACCGCATGAGCAAAGTAGTCGGTGCGAACAAGCAGATGGAAGTGTCCGCTCAACAGGTGGAGCATGCCAGCGAAACTGGCGTACATCATATGGAAAGTCTGCTTGGCAAAACGAAGGTAACTGAGGATATGATTCGTTCCCTCAATAACCGGATCGATTCATTAAAAGAAAGCACGTCCTCCGTTCAGCAGGTGCTGGATGCGATGCAGAATATCACCAAGCAGACCAATATCCTCTCTCTGAATGCAACGATTGAGGCGGCTCGCGCAGGTGCGGCAGGTAAAGGCTTTATGGTCGTTGCCGATGAGGTTCGCAATCTGGCAGAGCAATCGCGTCAGTCAATCCTGATGGTCGGTGAGATTACGACCAATATCCAGAAGGAAATGGACGAAACCGTACGTGTGCTGAACGAAGCATATCCATTGTTCCGTCAGCAAACGGAAGCGGTACAGGAGACAACTGGTATCTTTGAAACGGTACAGGAGCAAATGAAGGAGTTCGTAACCAAGCTCGGATCTGCAACACAGTCCATCTCCGAGTTGAACAATGTACAGCAGTCCATGAGCGAAGCGATGAGCAATGTGAGTGCTGTTGCTGAACAGTCGTCCGCTACCTCGCAGGAGGTTGCTTCTCTGAGTAGCGAACAGCAGAATGTCAGCGGTCAGTTGGTTACTCTGTCCAGTCAACTGGAAACCGTGTCGGTTGGTCTGAAAGACACGATTGCTCGCTTTACGATTGATGAAGCTGAGCAGGGTACTGCGGATACTATCGGTAACGAATCAGCTGCCTCTGAAACGACCGAAGCTTCGGATGCGGTGGCTCATGATCCGTCAGGTCGTGCTTCTTCGGAGGAGCATAATGGCGGTAACAGCGAAGCATCCTCGCAACAGAATGAGGAAGACAAACCGCATCTGGGCAAAGAAGCCTGAATATAGGTGAGTCAGAAGTGAGTCAGAGATCATTCAGAGTTCGGTCCATCCTAATCATCTGGAGTATGCAGAATATGAGGATCTCCATATCTGCATACGGTAAGATAGGGGCTATATTTAATGAATAAACGAATGGGCAAGCAACTATAGCAATCCTACTATCAGCCAGCCCTAGCAACTCTAGTTCATTACACAGTCATAAGATCGAGATACAAAAAAGGACACTTCCCGTTGAGGGAAGTGTCCTTTTTGTTGTCGCTTGTTAGTTTACACTGTGAGTTACTGGAAGGCAGTTGATAGCGATAACCTCACGTTGCAGTCATCTTCTTAAAGAGAATCAGTGGAGTATAGATGACATTGCTTTGAGTATAATTATGTTGCATCGTCTTTATCAGTGAATGCTGTTGTACTCGCAGACGATGGGGAATCGACAGAAGCTCCTGCTACTGGCTCATCATTGCTGACAGTTGCATTGGTTACATCACCATCGCTAGAGGGCATAGGTTCAAACTCTTCCTTCGGCAGTGTAATCCAGCGCTGCAAATACCCCTGTACAAACAATTCTTTGAGCAAAATAATCAAGATAGGCGATAGCACCAGACCAGCAACCCCGAAGATTGACAGTGAGATAATCATCGCTGACAGCATCAGATAAGCAGAGGTGATACCGATCGAATTGCCAGTTATTTTTGGCTCTAGCAGCTGGCGAGTCAGCATCACGACAACTAGCAGTACGGTTAGTCCAATTCCCAGCCCCGTTTGCCCAACGATAAATAGGTAAATGATCCAAGGCAGGAAAATAACCGGAATCCCTAGCAACGGTAAAATATCAAACAGCGCACTCAAGATTGCAAGCGAAAACGAATGATCCACCTGCAAGATCAATAACCCGATGTAAACCAGTACAAAGGTTAGCGATACCATAATCAGCTGGGCTTTGAGATAAGCACCGATCGCGAAGAATACGTGATTTTTTAGAAAAAAGACGGCTTTTTTGATTGTATTCGGCGTTTTCTCATGAGCGATTCGTCGCCATAGATTAATCTCGGCACTCAGGAAGAATACTAGAATAATGCCAACCGCAAAGCTGCCGATAAACGACGAGAACGTACCTAGCCAGCCGATCGCAACATTGAATAGCGATTTGCCCCAGACTGCCAATCCTGCGGTAAAGGTAGCAAAATATTCATTGATCTGCTCTGTTACGTTGGGTGGCAATGCGTTTAGTTTATCCTGTAAAAAGACAGTAAAGCTTGCAAAATGCTGCTGCACGATGGACGCATATCCCGGTAGAGCGTCAGTGACCTGACCAATCTGGGATACGAAAACCAATCCGGCACCAAATAACGCGCCCAAAATAATCAAGACAAAGACAAGTACAGCAATCGCCGAGCTTGCCATTTTGGGTAATCCACGCCGATTCAGAAACATAGCAAACGGCTCGATGATCGCAAAAATCAACACAGATAGAAACACGGGCGCCGCAATGCGGTACAGCCAGCTAGATAGCAATAGGACGAGATAAACCGTCAATACGACGACCGCAATATCAAATACGGTTCGCCAGTATTTTTTGTACAAAGGCAACATAACGATACAAACTCCTTCTACAGCTTGAAATGAATAACATGTAATATAACAGCAGATAGCAAGCAGGTATATCATTATGTAACAGCAAGCCAATCAACAACTACAGATTCATAAGCAGAATAGCATATCTGTCTTTATTGTAAAGTCCGCTGTTACAACTACCATTTTGCCGTATGCTAAAATAGTATAGATGCAATGGACGCAAAAGCCAATCAGACCACAGCATGATTCTACTACACAAGTATATTGTCAACCGCTATGAATTCCAATCGTCTGCTAACCACCGCAATGGAGACTGCTCTAGCATGTTACGCTGGATCAGGTGTCGAAAGGAGCTAGTTATGGAACAATTATTTTTGTGGCTGCTTTACATAGGTTCGTTTTACGCATTTATTCCCGGTCTGGTGAGTCGGCTGTTCGGGTATCGAGTATTTCGTCGGGGCAATAGTGATACCCAATTTGCACTTACATTCGACGATGGTCCCGATCCCATGTATACGCCGTTATTGCTCGATATACTAAAACAATACAACGCACGCGCGACATTTTTTGTAGTTGGTCGACATGCCGAGCAGCATCCAGATGTATTGCGCCGGATTCATGACGAAGGGCATCAGATCGGCATTCATAACTATATTCATAAAGCCAACTGGCTGATGTCACCAGCAGCAGTACGGCGGCAAATAGATATGACGCAAAAGGTGATTCATCAAATCACTGGCACGCGTCCGATCTATTACCGTCCGCCATGGGGCATTGTGAACCAATACGATTTGTCCAAAAAAAGTCAGTACGATATTGTACTCTGGTCTTCGCTATTTGGTGACTGGCGTAAGCGCGTCGGTCGGCAGCGGCTGGCAGCTCGTATGCTGCGCAAGCTACGCGGTGGTGAGATCATGCTGCTACACGATTGTGGCAACACATGGGGTGCTGATCGCAATGCACCTGCCGAGATGCTAGCAGCATTGGAAGTCGTGTTACAGGAAGCACAGCAGCGCGGTTTACAATCGGTCACCATTGGAGAACTGATGGAGGGCAGCACCTATATGTCCAGACAGATGCGTAATCAGACACAAGTTCCAAACAATGACACAGCCAGACAGCGTATAGCACCGCTAGGTACGCTGATTTCTCCATTCAAGCGACTGCTGATTCGCCTATGGCTGCGCTGGGAACAGCTGTTTCGTTGGGTGTTTCAGCTTCAGCATTCTCATCCGAATAGCATATTTCATTACCGACTGCGTGCATATCAAGGTAAGCCGCTGAAGCTGGATAATGGCACGATGCTGAATAAAGGTGATCTGATTATCGAATTACATTTGGATAACCAACAGTTGCTGCAAGTAACGTCTCGTTCGCGTTCGATGATGCAGCTAGCAATTCTGCTCATCCAGTCAGCGAAAAAGGATTTTCCACAACTTGCTACGTGCATTCAGGAACAGCCAGAGCTGCAACATGCTAAAGCACTGTACGGAGTGAGCATGATTCATCGGGGACCGGAAAAATTCGGCTTTACCATTCATGATCTGCCATCCGGTTGGTTTGCGTGGAGTACACGGTTGTATCTCAAACTGCTATTAGCGGTAATTCATCCATCTGGGAGTCTACGACTAAAAGAACAGTCCAGCCAGTTAGTGCCGAAGATCATGCTATGCTCGACTGATGCGTTTCTGAAACGATATGCTGTACCTGTACCTCCGATCCCTGAAACAGAAGTTGTATTGGTGTCAGATAGTGCGGTAGTTGCTGCGGCAAATGCCCATAATGGATAGACACTAGCAAAAGTGCAAGGGTAAGAACGCAAGAGCAAGAGCCTTACCATTTTTGACGATTCATTTTCGTATAAAAAAGCCCGCCTACCATATGAAATCTATACGGTAGGCGGGCTTTTATTCTGCATAGTTAGGTCATTTTCATGAGTATGAATCTGACCTACTATTCATTTTGTGATTGCATGGTACTCATATGATCTAGTGATTACCCTACACACTCAGAGTCTATATATCCATTCTTCCGCGCAGGAAGATTAGATTTTCATGATACCGCCCATGCTGGCGTTGGTTACGAGTTTGGAATAACGGGCGAGGTAGCCAGTTTTTACTTTTGGCTCGAACTCTTTCCATTCGTTTTTACGACGCTCTTCCAATTCCTCGTCGCTAACATGCAGCGTGATTTTGCGCTCGTTCAAATCAAGCTCGATGATGTCGCCATCGTGTACGAAAGCGATTGGACCGCCTTCTGCTGCTTCTGGGGATACGTGACCGATACTGATCCCGCGAGATGCACCGGAGAAACGACCGTCTGTCAGCAGACCGACTTTGGCGCCAAGACCCATACCAACGATTTGCGAGGTTGGAGCCAGCATTTCCGGCATACCCGGTCCGCCTTTTGGACCTTCATAACGGATCACGACAACATGACCTTCTTTGACGTGACCATTAGCGATGCCGTACAGCGCATCATCTTGAGAGTCGAAGCAGATAGCAGGACCTTTGTGGTAGCCACCAACCGAAGCGTCAACCGCACCGACTTTGATGATCGAGCCTTCAGGAGCAAGGTTACCGAACAGGACAGCCAGACCACCGCGTTCGGAGTGTGGATTTTCCAGTGCATGAATAACTTCATGGTTCTGGATTTCTTGACCCTCTACGTTTTCGCGAAGTGTTTTACCGGTTACGGTAATACAGTCATCATGCAGAGCGCCTGGCTTTTTCAGTAGCTCGTTCAACACGGCGCTTACGCCACCTGCCAGATGCACATCCTCGATATGCCAGTCGGAAGCAGGAGCCAGTTTTGCCAGATGCGGTACACGGTTGGCAACTTCGTTGATGCGTTCGATCGGATAATTGATCTCTGCTTCGTGTGCCAGTGCCAGTGTATGCAGAACGGTATTGGTAGAACCGCCCATAGCCATATCCAGTGCAAACGCATTGTCGATTGCTTTTTCAGTTACGATATCGCGTGGTTTCAGATCCAGCTTGATCAGTTCCATCAGTTGGGTGGCGGATTGTCTAACAAAGTCACGACGCTCTGGCGATACAGCCAGAATGGTGCCGTTACCTGGCAGTGCCAGACCGAGTGCTTCAGCCAGACAGTTCATGGAGTTAGCCGTAAACATACCGGAACATGATCCACAAGTTGGACAACCAAATTGTTCAAGTTCCAGCAAGCTCTTATCATCGATTTTACCCGCTTGATAAGCACCAACGCCTTCAAATACAGAAGTCAGAGAGATCGAACGACCTGTGCTGTCTTTACCGGCTTTCATCGGACCACCGCTGACAAATACAGTCGGGATGTTTACGCGCAGAGCGCCCATCATCATACCCGGTGTGATTTTGTCACAGTTCGGGATGCAGACCATACCGTCGAACCAGTGCGCGGATACAACGGTTTCCAGAGAATCCGCAATGATCTCGCGACTTGGCAGGGAATAACGCATACCGATATGTCCCATAGCGATGCCGTCGTCCACGCCAATTGTATTGAATTCAAATGGTACGCCGCCTGCTTCGCGGATGGCTTCTTTAACAATTTTACCGAACTCCTGCAGATGCACATGACCCGGAACGATGTCGATGTAGGAATTACATACAGCGATAAACGGCTTGCCAAAATCTTCTTCCTTTACGCCTGCTGCACGGAGCAGACTGCGGTGCGGTGCGCGATCGAATCCTTTTTTGATCATGTCCGAACGCATTTTCTGTTTTGTGTTAGCTGCCATGGTGTCGGTTTCCCCCCAAGATATATAATAGTAACTTCTTTACTTTAGCGCGGTTGAATGGCAAAGTCAGAAGCTGAAAAAGCAATGCATAATATAGCATATGAACATACGGAAAGAATGAAAACATACAATAATGACATGAACCCATACGGACCAATATGTGCAAAGCAAGCGCAATTAAGCGGATATTACACAAAAGTTTTTAATAGAGTCTATCATATGTGTTAGCTTTTTGCCAGCTTATATTATGTAATTTACGGAGAAAAAGAATACAAAAAAGCAGACCTTTTTTGTACATAGCACAAAGTGGTCTGCCTAGCAATTTGGTTATCGTAGTATGTATTTACCTGTATTTACATAAGGTGGAAAATGGTCCAGAGATCATGAGCGAATGATCCGGTATATGTTTCATGAAAAGAGGGCTGTTCCATTCGCTTAGTAAGCTGATGTGAAGTTATAAGGAATTGCAGTAGATCTTCATAATATTTCCATAATATAAACAACGCCAGCGTCACACCTGATTACAATTCGGTGTGACGTTGGCGTTGCAAAACAGGCGATATGCCTTCCGATGAGTGACCTGCATCGGTGCGTTTGACCGACTGCATTTGCTAATTGCTCAATACGCTTGTAATGTCACCTAGGTTATCTGCATGCAAGTAAGTCGGCTTTATACCGACATTCATTACTTGCTTCCGCCCTTACGTCCAATTTCTTTATAAAAGTCGCGATCATGCGTTTCCGATGTCGCTTCGCCGCCTTTGCGTCCAATCTCTTGATAGAATTCTTTGTCGTGGTTACGAGAAGTGGCTTGACCACCTTTTTTACCGATCTGCTGGTAGAATTCTTTGCTATGTTTACGGGATGTGGCTTGACCGCCCATACGCCCGGCTTCCTCGCGGGTCATTTTGCCATTGCTCTTGTTGTTTGCCATAACAATATCACTCCTGTCAGATTAATAAACATGAAACGTGTTACCAACTATTTGTAGTTGCTCATTAATTACCCGATGATTATCGACTGAAACGAAAATTACCTAATTTATCCACCTGGCATTTGTTTAAACATATAATTTTGGTGTTTTTCAGCACTTATTTTCATATGAAAACAGGATGATACAATTGTTGTGACTGAATTCACAACCAAGAAAAATGGTTTCATTTACATTAGAAGGAGTGCGATCCATTCGTATGATTGACAATAAAGAAAGCGGTTGCGAAAATATACAGTGTAACTGTTACATATGCTTGTACCGCAAATGCCTGAATCGGGAGGGTAAAACATGAACAATCAGACGGGATATCCAGAAGTTGTAACCTTTGGAGAATCCATGGGGTTGCTAACAGCCGAGGATTCACGCGGTCTGGAATATGCAGCCCAGCTGCGCAAATCATTTGGCGGAGCAGAGAGCAATCTGGCAATTGGTATTGCCCGATTGGGTCATACGGTCGGCTGGTGCGGACGACTTGGTAATGATCCGCTCGGTGTGATGATTCAAAAAGCAATTCGCGGCGAAGGGGTAGATGTATCGCGTTCGCAATTGGCAGATGGTGAGCCAACGGGTCTGATGCTGCGTGAAAATGTATCAGGCAAAGCATCGGTGCATTATTATCGTCGTTTATCGGCAGCGAGCAATATGAAGCCGGAGCATCTGGATGAACAGTATATTGCGGGAGCGCGTGTTTTGCATGTGACTGGGATTACGGCAGCGATTAGTCGTTCAGGGCTAGATACCGTGCGACGTGCGATGGATATTGCCAGTGCCGCAGGCGTAACGGTCTGCTTTGATCCGAATTTGCGTCTGAAGCTGTGGACGCTGGAGGAAGCACGCCCGGTACTGCTCGGATTGGCAGAGCGCTGTGATTACTTTTTGCCAGGGCTGGATGAATTGGCGCTGTTATATGAGACCGATGATCAGCAGCAGATTTTTGACCGTTTGCGTCAGTTGAAGGCAGTCAGTATCGTCAAAGGTGGACCTGATCTGACTTATGTAGTGGAACCGGAGCGTACGCTGGAAGTGCCGTATTTCAAGGCGGAGCAAGTGCTGGACACCGTCGGTGCGGGGGATGGATTTTGCGCTGGATTCATTACTGGATTGCTGCGCGGCTATTCTAATGAAGAAGCGGTGCGACTGGGCAATCTGAACGGCTCGATGGTTATTCAGGCTGTTGGCGATTGGGAAGCACTGCCAACACGCGCTCAAGTAGAAGCGAAGCTAGATAACAAAGTGCATATCGAGCGTTAATAAGTGCATAGCAAGCGTCAAAAGTGTGCGAAGTGTAACTTCACCCACTTTACAGGAATCCAACTCATTCTGTTTTCTCCAATTTTGTTCACGTGAATATTGTAAAAAAATTCTAATTGATCAAGGGAGTATAACCATGAAAAAACTGCAAATCCTACAAAAAATCATTGATAGTGGAGTGGTCGCTGTACTACGCGGCGATTCCGCCGATCAAGTATTCAAAATGGCAGAGCAAGCCATCGCTGGCGGCATCAAGGTGATCGAAGTAACGCTAACCGTACCAGGCGCATTGCAAGCGATTGAGAAATTAAGCCGTATCTATAGCTGGAAATCACAAACTGCCGACAACTTTGCGATTATTGGTGCAGGAACGGTACTTGAGCCACAAACGGCACGCGCAGCTATCTTGGCAGGAGCAGAATTTGTAGTTGGTCCATCGCTCAATCCCGAAACCGTGAAAATCTGTAACCTGTACCGCATTCCCGTCCTGCCGGGCGTAACGACATTAGAGGGCGTACAGCATGCGCTAGAGCTGGGCGTAGATATTGTGAAGCTATTCCCAGGCAATCTGTATCAGCCATCCATTATCAAAACGCTGAAGGGTCCTATGCCGCAAGCGAACTTTATGCCAACTGGTGGCGTATCGCTGGACAATCTGGGCGAATGGATCAAAGGCGGCGCTGTTGCTGTGGGGATTGGTTCCGATTTGACAACTGATGCGCTCAAATCAGGCGATCTCAGTCTCGTGCGTCAGAAAGCCGAGCAATATATGAAAGTATATCGCGAAGCCAAGCAAGGCTAATATGCCAAAATGTTGCACAGTGTAACATAGCAAAATGAGCTATCTGTCGGTAGCTATTGTTTCTTGATAAAAGGATGAGCTACATGATCGTGACACAACACGATCCAGCTCGAAAATGATGATTTTCTAACGCAAAGTTTCTTCGTATATATCGAAAGTGGTATACTACACATACGAGCAGCCTGTTGTCCTGCCAGGGAGACAGGCTGTTTTGCATCGCACAGAGCTGTAGATCAGCGAAGGTACGCGAATGCAGCAGCCATTTTTACAATGAGGTTTCACTGTCCATGGGAACGCAACGTATGCGTTGAACAGGAGTATGGATAGCAGGCGGTCTAGCGACGATTTTCTATTTACAGGAAGATGAATATGCGGTCGTTCTGAGGAAACAGCAATGGAAGGAGAGCATGATGTTTAGACGCAAGCGTAACAATTATCTCGGAGGGTATAACAGTGGAAGACGGGGTGGCAGTCGTATTCGTACCATCGGCAAAATTTTGCTGGCTGTATTGATTGTACTCGTTATCGCATGTGGCGCAGCCGCATGGTATGTATTCACTCCATATCAACCGACAACACAAGCACAGCAAGCCCTCAATGCCACAGACAAAGGTGTGACCGTG
This sequence comes from Paenibacillus sp. JQZ6Y-1, assembly GCF_040719145.1. Lineage (NCBI taxonomy): Bacteria > Bacillati > Bacillota > Bacilli > Caryophanales > Paenibacillaceae > Paenibacillus > Paenibacillus kandeliae. Next base: position 3,181,606 of record NZ_JBFDUZ010000001.1, on the reverse strand, counting down.
AAACAGTCGGATGACTGGATCGAGTTCGCCGCAGCCAAGCCTACAGGAGACAGCATTATTTTCTACCCGGGCGCACGTGTGAAGCCAGAAGCATATAGTCTATTGGCACAACGTTTGGCTAATAGTGGACATTCCGTTTATATTATGAAAATGCCGTTCAACTTCGCCTTCTTCAAGCCTGATGCGGCGCAGGCTGTAGTGGATAGCAATCCCAATCAGACCTTCATTATCGGTGGTCATTCACTAGGTGGCGTATTCGCTTCACGTTATGCAGCCAGCCATGTGGATCGCATCTCGGGTGTGTTTTTCTTGGCTTCGTATCCAGATGAAAAGGGTAGCCTAGGGAACAGTGGTTTGCCAGTGATATCGATTACGGCATCCAGCGATAAAGTACTTGATATGAGCAAATATCAGGCTGCTCGTGAAATGTTGCCAGCAACCGCGATATACTACGACATTCCAGCTGGTAACCATGCTCAATTTGGTAGCTATGGGGAGCAAAAGGGAGACGGATTTGCTCAAATTACAGCAGATGAACAACTCAAACAGACTGCAAGTGCCTTGCTCAGCTGGATGCAGGATATTGAAGCAGCAAAGGACAAAACATCTTCAAAATAGGTTCCAATTCATCATAATGGATATTCCGATCTGAACAAAATCCATCTCCAATCGACATCATAAGCAGCGTTCCCTATCATCCATACGATGGACAGGAACGTTGTTTTTGTATTGTAAATATAGTGAAAAGAAATTACATTTCGATCTATAGCCACATGGAGCAATTATAGCCATATGAAGCAAGAACGTACATTTCAGACTGCAGCAATGGTACACTGTATACAAGATAATAGGAGCAGGAGGGAAATGATATGGATAAAATCGATCAGCTGGCACAATGGATCGAGGAATCGGAGCGTATCGTCTTTTTCGGCGGTGCAGGGACATCAACAGAGAGCGGTATACCTGACTTTCGTTCAGCGACTGGACTGTATCAGGAAAATGGGCAGCGCGGATATTCACCGGAAGAGATGCTGAGCCGTCCATTTTTTGATCGGGAGCCAGAGTTGTTTTTTGACTTTTATCGAGGAAAGCTGCTGCATCCAGATGCGCCACCTAATCCGGTGCATCATCTACTGGCAGAATTGGAGCAGGAAGGCAAGCTCAGTGCAGTCATTACGCAAAATATTGACGGCTTGCATCAGAAGGCAGGCAGTCGCAATGTGCTAGAGCTGCATGGCTCCGTATACCGCAATTCCTGTACGACATGCGGCAGAGGCTATACGTTAGACGATGTACTGGCGCAGGAAGGCGTACCGCGTTGCCCGCTCGATCATGGCATCATTCGTCCAGATGTAGTGTTATACGGTGAATCGCTGGATTCTGATGTGATTAGCCAAGCCGTAGCAGCGATTGCGCAGGCGGATTTGCTAATCATCGGCGGAACCTCGCTGACCGTATATCCAGCAGCAGGCTTCGTGACTTATTTCCGGGGAAATCATACCGTATTACTGAATGCATCGGCGACCTCGCATGATCGTCATGCCGATCTGATCATTACCGAGTCGATGGGAAATGTACTGGAACAAATCCGGCAGAAGCGCTGTTCATAGCAACCCACAACGTCAAACAATGAGCCGATACAACAGCGGTGGAAATAGGATTGCATATTGATAACGCTTCCGTTATGATTTGTGAGGATATGCAAGGCAACGACTTTATTCAACAGAAGGGTTGGGATGATTGTGGTCTATGTAGCTTCAGAACAGCGTTATGACAACATGAAATATAACCGTCTTGGACGGTCAGGACTGAAACTACCAGCGATTTCGCTCGGTTTATGGCATAACTTTGGCGGTATTAACACACTGTCCAATTCACGTGAGATGCTGACCCGTTCGTTTGATCTGGGTATCACTCATTTCGATTTGGCGAACAACTATGGTCCGCCGCCAGGATCGGCAGAAGAAACATTCGGTCAGGTGCTCAAGCAGGATCTGGCACCGTATCGTGATGAACTCGTTATCTCCACCAAAGCAGGGTATTATATGTGGCCGGGACCGTACGGCGAGTGGGGTTCCCGCAAAAATCTGATTTCCAGTCTGGATCAGAGTTTGAAGCGGATGGGGCTAGATTATGTTGATATTTTCTACTCTCATCGATTCGACCCGGACACCCCGCTGGAAGAAACGATGATGGCGCTGGATCATATCGTACGTTCTGGTAAAGCGCTGTATGTGGGCATTTCCAGCTATTCTGCGGAACAAACGCGCGAAGCAGTTAGCATTCTCAAGCAGCTGGGTACGCCGTTGACCATTCATCAGCCACGTTATTCCTTGCTGGATCGTTGGATTGAGAACGGATTGCAGGATGAACTGGAAGCTGCTGGTGCAGGCAGTATCGCTTTCTGTCCGTTGGAACAAGGCGTACTGACCAGCAAATATTTGAACGGTGTACCATCCGATTCACGTGCTGCGGGTTCTTCGGTATTTCTAGGCAAAGATCAGATTACCCCGCAGACGATTCGCAAAGTGACCGCACTCAATCAAGTAGCGGCAGCGCGTGGACAAAGTCTAGCGCAAATGTCACTGGCATGGGTACTCCGCGGCGGCAAAGTAACCTCCGCCCTAATCGGCGCAAGCCGCGTCTCGCAAATCGAAGAAAATATCAAAGCGCTAGATCATCTGGACTTCTCGGATGAGGAATTGCAACGCATTGAAACGATCCTCAAAACTGGCGGCGAGCATCACGAGCAGTAAGCAGTGAAGGTTCGGCATCATGAAGTAGAAGGATCAGTATAATAGATATGAAAAGGCTCCGCCTATTAAGGTGGAGTCTTTTTTGCGTTTGTATCAGTATGCCATTGTTGTTGATTGAGTATATTGACTGTGATTGTATGAGTGTTTTGGTTCCGATAGTCTGAATCTAGCTAAGGGCGAAGTACCTGTTCAGTTGCAATTTTTACATGCAGAGCAGAGAATAAAGAGTAGGTATTCCATAGGTGACACATTCATTCGGTATCCATTGCTCACATGATTTACCATCACTTCATATCACTCAACATCATACATAAGCTGCAAAGGAGTAGGATATTCATGTATCACATCAAGGATCAAGGCAATTACGAGCATTTGCCTGAATTGGCACTTGCTATTTATGAAGGACAGATACAGCAGTTACAGACATTATTGGACAATGGACATGATATGAATGCTCCGATTCCACTCAGTACATACTCGTCACTAACACCACTCAATCTGGCAATTATTCTTGAACAAAGCGACATAATCCGTTTGTTAGTAGAACGTGGAGCGGAACTAAATGCGCCCAATAACCCCTCTATACTCAAAGCCGTCCGGTATGCTAGTGAACAGGATATTCGTTATTTGCATCAGTCCGGCGCAAAGCTCGATCTGTACAATCATCTCAAATCGGGTGCCTATCAGCAGGCATACTACGGTGGCGGTAAGCATATTCCACTATTGCAGGAGCTGGGTCTGGACATTGTGAAGCATGCGGGGAAAACACTGCGCACCGCCGTTCAAGATCACAATATGAAAATCGTAGAGTATTTGCTACAGCAGGGTGTAGACATGAATTACAATGAAGCGGATCAAGTCTATCCGTATCAAGCAACACCACTAACAGTCGCTGTTCGTAAAGGCGATGCCAAAATGGCTCATTATTTACTGGATCACGGAGCAGATGTCACGATTACCGAAAAGGACGGCGAACGTGCGTATACGATTGCGCTAACCGCAGGTCATCATGAACTGGCAGAGCGAATCAAGCAACTAGAACCACCTGAATTTCATGATAAAAGCAATAAGTACCATGCGTTGATTCCATACAAGCTACCTGCCGATTTGCAGCAATGGCTGGAAGAGAAGCCGCAGCGAATGGAATTTCCAGATCACGATGACTATGGTATACGTTATATTCAATTTTTCCAGCTGATGGACACGATTGAATTCAAAATGGGTCGCACCAAATTGCTTCGTTTGTCATCCGTCGTGGACAATTACAGTCATTTGCATATCGTCTGGCACGCCAGTTCACGCAAAATCAGCTGCTATGATGAAGAACATCTGACCTTAGAGCCACTGGCAAGCTGGAAAGAATTCAAGCAGAATCCATTGCGCAGTCTGGAAGATTTGTTCTGAATCATGATACCCTTCTCGAGCCGATTCCTACCTTTCCGGCGGATGAATCGAGGCACGATATTGGCTAGGCGACACTTCGTAGAAGCGTCGGAATTGCTTGGAAAAGTACAGCGCATCTGTTAGCCCAACCGATGCGGCGATCTGCTGGGTGGATAGCTCCGGTCGTTCGCGCAGCAGTTGACGCGCCTTATCGATCCGCAGCTTGAGCAGATAGGTCACAGGTGTCATTCCCGTTTCCTTTTTGAAAATACGCGAAAGATACGCCCTGTTGTAGCCGATGCTGCTGCACATATCTTCAATCGAGACCGGATGCGCATACTGACTAGACATATAGTGAATCATTTGCTTGACCGTACGCCGTGTAATGGATTCTGCGCCGGGCAATGCCGCTTCGCGTGTCAGCAGCTCGCCCGCTTCCGCCATAATCAGATGCAGATAGCCGAGCGAAGCCAGATCGGAGCTTTCCTTTTGCGTGTAAAAGGCTTGCAGCATCTGCTGCAAATATTGACGGATGCTGCTGCCATTCTGATCATTGGAGGTAGCGGTTCGTGCAACAGGTAAGCTGGCACGGAAGCCTGCCTGCTTGACCAATTCATCCGCCTGTTGACCAGCAAAAGCAACCCAATGATAATGCCACGGCTGCTGTCGATCCGATACATAGCTGACCAGCTGACCCGGATGAATCAGAAACGAATCCCCTGCACGCAGGGTATACGTATGATCTTCCGTAATAAATTGCCCACGTCCGGCAGCGACATAATGATACAGATAATAATCGTAAATCTTCGGTCCAAGTCGATGTGACGGCGGGGTCTGACTTTCGCCTGTGAACAGTACGTACAGCATGCCCTGATCATGGAAAATGGGATTGGGTGCTACTTGATACGTTTTATCGGACATTAACCATTACCCCCTGTGTGTCCTAGAATGCGCAGGCTATAAAATTAATACTCGCTTTATCTATTGTTCATACACGCGTCATATTTGTACAGTATAATTATACAATCTCGAAGTCACATTTATCCATATAAACCACACATCTGTTCATTACGCTTTATAACGCTTTCAGGCTATACTAAGATCATAACAGCGCAGGGCTGACAGCAAACCGACTTTATGGAATAAGGTGGAATTAACCGATGAATCAGGAACAGATGAAACAGGCATTTACAGATAAATACGGAGTGAACGGTGAGATTCATGTCTTCCACGCACCGGGGCGCGTCAACCTGATTGGCGAACATATTGATTATAACGGCGGCTATGTACTTCCAGCAGCGTTGGAATTCGGTACAGCACTGGCAATTCGTACCAATAACGATAACATCATTCGGCTGGCTTCGATCAACTTTCCAGATCAGGAAGGCGAATTCGCTTTACCGGAGATTGGATTTGGTAGAACAAAACAATGGATGGACTACCCGCTGGGTATCCTCGCTGTTTTGCAGGAAAAAGGAACGCCAGTCCGCAGCGGGTATGATCTACTGTTCTTCGGTAACATCCCGAATGGATCGGGTCTTTCGTCCTCAGCTTCCATTGAAGTCGTTACCGCTTACGCACTACTGACAATGGAAAAAGGTCACATTGACACTGTCGAAATCGCTGTCCTTTCGCAGCGTGCAGAGAATGAGTTTGTCGGCGTGAACTGCGGCATTATGGATCAGTTTGCTGTCGCCAACGGCTTGAAGGATCATGCGATTCTGCTCATGTGCGATACGCTGGAATACAAGCATGTGCCGTTCAACACTGGCGATTATCGCATCGTTATCGGTAATACGAACAAGCGCCGTGGGCTGGTCGATTCCAAATACAATGAACGTCGCTCGCAATGTGAAGCCGCATTGACCGCTTTGCAGCCACATGTAGAGCAGCTGAATTATCTCGCACAGCTGACACCAGAGCAGTACCATGTGCTGGAAGAACAGATTCAAGATAAGATTGTCCGCAATCGCGCGCGTCATGTCATTGAGGAGAATGCCCGCGTGCTATCCTCGGTGGAAGCACTACAGCAGGATAATCTACAACGCTTCGGACAGCTGATGAACGAGTCGCATGAATCACTGCGCGATCTGTACGAAGTGAGCTGCGAGGAGCTGGATGTGATGGTGGAGGAAGCTCGTCTAATCGCTGGCACCATCGGTTCACGCATGACGGGGGCTGGATTTGGTGGATGTACCGTTTCGCTGGTTCATCAAGATCAAGTGGAGCTGTTCCTACAAGAGGTCGGCAAATCGTACGAACAACGTACCGGTCTAAAAGCAGACTTCTACGTTTGCTCCGCAGGCGACGGCGTCACAGAATGGAACTAACAATATATTCGTATCACTCAAAATAAAATGTACCTCAAAATAAAGAATCAGGAGGAATTACAAATGGCTATTTTGGTAACAGGTGGAGCAGGATATATCGGATCACATACAGTGGCAGAATTGTTGGAGCGTGGCGAAGAGGTCGTTATCATCGACAACTTCTTGACGGGGCATCGCGAAGCTTTACTGGGCGGTAAGCTATATGAAGGCGATCTGCGCGATAAAGAACTGCTGGCAACGATTTTTAGCGAAAATAACATTACTGCTGTTATCCACTTCGCCGCTAGCTCACTCGTCGGTGAAAGTATGCAGAATCCATCCAAATATTATGACAACAACGTCTATGGCGCTATGTGCCTGTTGGAAGAAATGCAAAAAGCAGGCGTGAGCAATATTGTCTTCTCCTCGACCGCAGCAACCTATGGCGAGCCGGACAAAGTGCCGATTGAGGAAAGTGACCGTACCGAACCTGCCAATGTGTACGGCGAAACGAAGCTGGTTATGGAACGCATGATGTCTTGGTTCGATAAAGTACACAGTATCCGCTACGTCGCTCTACGCTACTTTAACGCAGCCGGTGCACACGCCAGCGGCAAAATCGGCGAAGATCATCGTCCAGAATCTCATCTCGTACCACTCGTGCTGCAAACAGCACTAGGTCAGCGTCCACACATCTCCGTATTTGGCGACGATTATCCGACTGAGGATGGTTCCTGCGTACGCGATTACGTTCATGTTAGCGATCTGGCGGATGCCCATGTGAAAGCAGTGGAATATTTGGCAGGCGGGGGAGAGAGCAACGTATTCAATCTCGGTAGCGGTAACGGTTTCTCGGTTAAACAAGTCATCGAGACTGCCAAACAAGTGACTGGACGCGATATTCCGGTTGTTATCGAGCCGCGTCGCAGCGGCGACCCAGCAGTGCTGGTAGCATCTTCTGCCAAAGCACGCTCCGTGCTCGGCTGGACTCCAACTCGCGACCGTCTGGAAGACATTATCGCCAGCGCATGGCAATGGCACGAATCCAAACCACAGGGATATGGTGATCATGAATAATACCGAACGTACTCCAGAACAAAATAGTGCTCTACTAGCGATTGACGAATTGGTCAAATTCGCCTTTGATAAACAGCTGATTAAGCTGGCGGATTTGGATTACGCTCGCAATCTGCTGCTGAGCAAATTCCGTTTTGACGAACCTTACGATTCCAATGTTCCATTGCTGGCAAGCATTGATCAGGGCGAAGCCGCAGCCGAACCGCAACTATTGATTGATACGCTCATTGACTACGCCTTCACGATTGGCATGCTTAAGGAAAATACCGATACGTACCGCGACCTGATGGATGCGGAGATTATGGGCATGCTGATGGCGCGCCCATCCGAAGTGACATCCGATTTCTTTGATACTTTGGATCGCGAAGGCATCGAAGCAGCAACCGATCAATTTTATCAATTGTCGATTCATTCCAACTATATCCGTATGGATCGTGTTGCCAAGAACGTCTATTGGAAACAGCCAACCGATTATGGCGATATGGAGATGACGATCAATCTGTCCAAACCAGAGAAGTCGTCGGCAGAGATCGCGCAAGCGAAACTATTGCCGCCACCTTCCTATCCAAAATGCCAGCTGTGCCGCGAAAATGTGGGCTATGCTGGACGAATCAATCACCCAGCACGTCAGAATCTGCGGGTCGTTCCACTCATGTTGAGTGGAGAAGCATGGTTCCTGCAATATTCACCGTATGTATACTATAACGAGCACTGTATCGTATTCCATCATGATCATGTACCGATGCAATTGACTCGCCAAACGTTCCGTCGTTTACTTGATTTTGTCGAGGAATTCCCACATTATTTCCTCGGCTCCAATGCCGATCTGCCAATCGTGGGCGGCTCCATCCTGACGCATGATCATTTCCAAGGTGGACGTCATACCTTCCCGATTGAAAAGGCAGCGGTGGAGGAAGTATATCGTCATACTCGTCGCGAAGACATTACGCTGGAACTGGTTAACTGGCCAATGTCCGTCATTCGTCTGCGTGCGTATAATGACAGTCTGCTGCTGGATGCAGCGGATGAGATTTATGAAGCATGGAAAGTGTATAGCGATGCCGAAGTCGACATTGTGTCGTCTACACCGGATCAAGATGGCAAGCCGGTACGTCACAATACCGTAACGCCGATTGTCCGCCGCCGTGGCGAGCAGTACGAGATGGATCTGGTGCTGCGCAATAATCGTACCAGTGAGCAGTACCCAGATGGTATATTCCATCCGCATCCAGAGATGCACCATATCAAGCGCGAGAATATTGGCTTGATCGAAGTGATGGGTCTGGCGATTCTACCGGGTCGTTTAAAAGAAGAATTGGATCATATTGGCTCCATTCTGTCCGGCGATGTGGCACTGCTGGAAATGATGCGCAGTCAACCAGATCATGCGCTGCATCTGCATCTGCATTTGCCGTGGGTAGAACAGATGGTAGAGCAATATGGTAACGAGCTGTCGCACGAGCAAGCGACGTTAACGATTCAGGACGAAGTCGGTCGCAAATTTGCTCAGATTCTAGAGCACGCTGGTGTGTACAAAAAGAACGATGCTGGACGTGCAGCATTCCGTCGCTTTGTCCAAAGCGTAGGGTATGTGCAGGCGTAATGCATATCGAATACAAAATCACTGTGATGAATGAGCTGTATATCAACAAAAGATAAGCAAAAACCAATCTCTGGTCCCCCAACATAACCAGAGATTGGTTTTTTGTGCTTGCATCAATTGGTATCTGATTCATCTGTGAAGAATATAGTACATACTGTCTTTCTTTCGTTGATTTGAATACGACTCATTCATTTATTACAATAGAATTGTTTGAAATGTAATGGCGAGTTTACAATTATACAGAGACCGTTGGAAGGAATAGCTGTCAGTGTATATATAGAAAGAAAGCATTCCATAAAGCGGAGAATTGCCAGACAATTTTGTTTTTGTCTGACAAAGGTATATAATTGTAAATGGCTACAGAAGCGTAACTAACTTATCGCAATGATTGCGTAATGAATCGAAGGAGGATTTTCTGATATGAAATCTTTTGAATTTTATAATCCAACACGATTGATCTTTGGTAAAGGCCAACTGCAAACCCTGCAAAGAGAAATCTCCAAATACGGTAAAAATGTACTGCTCGTCTACGGTGGCGGTAGCATCAAACGCTCTGGTCTGTATGACCAAGTACTGGCGCAACTGAACGAAGCGGGTGCGAACGTAACCGAACTGGCAGGCGTAGAACCAAACCCACGTCTGAGCACCGTACACAAAGGCGTAGAGCTGTGTAAAAACAACGCAATTGACCTCGTACTGGCAGTAGGCGGCGGTAGTGTAATTGACTGTGCCAAAGCGATCATCGTCGGCGCCAAATACGATGGCGATGTATGGGAGATCATTGAACGCAAAGCAGCTGCTACCGATGCACTGCCACTCGGCGTTATCCTGACCATGGCGGCAACTGGTTCCGAAATGAACTCTGGTTCCGTTATTACCAATGCGGAAACGCAAGAGAAACTGGGCTGGGGCAGCGCGTATTCCTTCCCAGCATTCTCGATTCTGGACCCTGAATTTACGTATTCCCTGCCAAAAGACCAAACGGTATATGGAATCGTGGATATGATGTCTCACGTACTGGAAACGTATTTCCATCCCGAAGAAAATACACAAGTACAGGACGGTTCCTGTGAATCCGTACTGCGTGCAGTGATCGAAGCAGGTCCACAGCTGGTAAACGATCTGGAAAACTTTGAGCTGCGTTCTACTATTATGTACTCCGGTACTATGGCGCTGAATGGCGTACTGAGCATGGGCGTAACAGGCGACTGGGCTACCCACAATATCGAGCACGCAGTTTCTGCTGTATACGATATTCCACACGGTGGCGGTTTAGCGATCCTGTTCCCGAACTGGATGAAGCATAACCTGCACGTGAATCCAGCTCGTTTTGCCAAACTGGCAGTCAACGTATTCCACGTAGACCCAGCTGGCAAATCAGATGAACAGGTGGGCGAAGAGGGAATCCAAGCGCTGCGCGATTTCTGGAACTCTATTGGCGCACCAAACCGTCTAGCAGACTACGACATTGATGACAGCCAAATCGATGTAATGGTCGAGAAAACACTCAAATTCGGTCCATCGTTTGGTAACTTTGCCAAACTGAAAGCCGAAGACGTACGCGAAATCTACCGTATGTCGTTGTAAGATATATCATATCTAGCCTGTTTCCTTGCAAAAGGAAGCAGGCTTTTTTGCTGATATACAAGTGGAATATACACATACTGGATCACAGCCAACAGCGATGCACTTTATTGCAACGCTATACATAATAAGTGGCGATAAATCGTAACAAGTAACAGTATGTACAATCATACAAAATCCCCAACACCATCAAATCATGCCCCACTTCACTAACATAATTGTAAAAAATTGAAACCTTTGGTGGTTAGATACGTAATTATAGGTATATCGCCATTTCCAGCGGCTATTCGCCGCAATTGTATGCTTGAAATTAGTTGTTCTGACATCTTTTCAACAGACAGATGCTTTTCGTACATATCCATATCGGCTCCACCGGATAGCGGCGGAAGGCGGAAAGGAGGCAACGTTATGGAAACGCTCTATTGGACGTGTCTCATCATCGGTGCCGTATATGCACTATTTAGTCTGATCTTTGGTGACTGGCTAGGTGATGTATTTGGTGGATTGGGACTGCCCGGACTGGATCTGTTCAAGCCAGTGGTGCTTGCCGGTATGGTGACAGTATTTGGCGGCGCAGGGATTTTGCTGGATCGCTATACCGAATTATCAACCGGCATAGTGCTGACCGGGTCGTTGGCAGCTGCGGTAGCAGGTGCACTGCTTGTCTTTTTCGCTTATGTCAAACCGATGGAACATAGTGAAGTATCAACCGGCTACTCTATTCGTGAGATGGTCGGACGGATTGGAGAAGTGACCATCCCTGTGCCAGAGATCGGATATGGAGAGGTGATGATTATCGTCGCAGGTGGCAACACGGTACATATCGCATCCAGCTTTGACCGCTGTGCGATTGCCGCAGGTACACGAGTCGTAATCATCGAGGAAGCAGAGGGCGTGCTGGCTGTTGCTGAATTTGAACGACATTCCATGCCTACTCCAAGCTAGCAGTAAAACTGATCTTCATACAAAGAAACTACACAAGGGTTGAACAAGATAGTCAGTACAGTAGGCAAGTATGCGTTCTATATCAATGTGCTTGCCTCAAATGAAATGGCGATATCCTATACTCAATCAAAGGGGAGAAAGCTATGGGAATGGTAAGTGAAATGATTTTGATTCCGGTCGTTGTTGTCGTTGTATTGGTCGTGCTGGGTATTACGTTTTGGGCGCGTTACAAAACGGTCAGCACTGATGAAGCAATGGTCGTTACCGGTTCATTTCTTGGCAAACGCAATATTTCCGATGATGGCGACGGACGTAAAATTAAGATTGTCCGCGGTGGCGGTGCGTTTATTTGGCCTATTTTTCAGAAGTCCGAATTTCTATCCTTACTGTCACACAAGCTGGATGTGAGCACACCGGAAGTATACACCGAGCAGGGTGTGCCGGTTATGGCAGATGGCGTAGCGATTATTAAGATTGGTAGCTCAGTTGAGGATGTAGCAACTGCGGCAGAGCAATTTATGGGTAAGCCGATTCAGGCATTGCAAGGAGAGGCACAGGAGGTTCTGGAAGGTCATCTGCGTTCGATCATGGGCTCGATGACGGTTGAAGAGGTGTACCGGAATCGTGACCGCTTTGCGCAGGAGGTGCAAAGTGTTGCCGCTCGTGATCTGAAAAAGATGGGACTTCAAATCGTTTCGTTTACAATCAAAGACGTACGCGACAAGCATGGTTATCTGGAGGCGCTCGGTAAGCCGCGGATCGCCGCTGTCAAACGGGACGCGGATATTGCCGAAGCTGAAGCCTTGCGCGACTCTCGTATTCAGAAGGCGCGCGCCGAGCAGGAAGGGCAGAAGGCAGAGCTGCTGCGCGATACGAACGTTGCCGAAGCATCGAAGGACAAGGAACTGAAGATCGCTGCATTTAAAAAGGAACAGGATACTGCCAAAGCGGAAGCCGATCAGGCGTACCATATTCAGGAAGCCAAAGCAAAGCAGGTTATGATGGAAGAACAAATGCGTATTGAACTAGTACGCAAAGAACGGGAGATCGACCTCAAGGAACGCGAGATTACGGTTCGTGAGAAGCAATACGATGCAGAAGTGAAGAAAAAAGCGGAAGCAGATCGCTTTGCTGTAGAGCAAGCAGCCCAAGCGGACAAAGCGCGTCAAATGCGTCAAGCGGAAGCCCATCAATACTCTATCGAAACCGAAGCCAAAGCATCGGCAGAGCAGCAGCGGCTTGCTGGTCTTGCTATCGCGGATGCCGAGCGTGCCAAAGGTACAGCCGAAGCCGAAGTCATCCGACTGCGCGGTCTTGCCGAAGCGGAAGCGAAGCAAAAGCTGGCAGAAGCATTCGAAACCTACGGTCAAGCAGCCATTCTCGACATCGTTGCCAAAATGCTACCAGAGCTGGCAGGCAAAATCGCTGAACCAATCAGTGGCATCGACAAGCTGACGGTCGTGGATACCGGCAAAGGCGAAGGTGGCGGTGCTACGCGAGTGAGCAACTATGTTACTGAGCTGATGGCAACTGCACCGGAAATGCTGCGCAGTGTATCCGGTCTAGATCTCGAAGAGATGATCAAAGGCTTTACCGGACAATCGAACACAGCAAAATCCACCAACAAGCAGCCTGTGCATGCACAGAAGGATACGGCAGACGTATTGGAACTGTTGCCCGACGAGCTGACTGCCCGCCATATCGGCATAGGCGAGCGCAATCGCATCATCGAACAACCGGTATCTGAATCCAATCAAGATACGGTCAAGTCAGAGAAATCCAGATAAGAAAGATATAAATAGCAAATGGCGATCAGATTCTCCACGTGGAGAGGTCTGATCGCCTCTTTGCATCACCGCGCCGACGGGCGTTTGTTATTGACGTAGCAGTGTTTTTTTGATAACTTAGTCGGGATAAGGCGATAGTAAAAGGGGTGCAAATGTGAGCAGCCTACAGGTGGCTAAAGTACTGAATAACAACGTAATCATCGCAGACCATCCTCAGTACGAAGAAGTTGTGGTGATCGGCAAGGGAATCGGCTTCAACCGTAAGTCGCATGACATCATCCCGCTGGACGTCGTAGAGAAAATGTTTATTTTGACCAATCAGCAGGAGCAGGAGCAATATAAGCAGCTCGCTGTGCAGATTGATGAGCGTATTATAGAAGTGATTAACGAAATTATTCATTATATTAATAAAGAAAGCAAAACTCCGCTGAATGAGCATATCCATATCGCATTAACGGATCATATTGCGTTTGCGATCAAGCGCGCTGAACAGGGCATGACTGTGCAGAATCCATTTTTGTACGAGACGAGAGAGATGTATCCTACGGAATACCGATTGGCGCAGCATGCACTGGAGATGATTCACAACAAGCTGGGCGTGACGTTGGAAGAAGACGAGATCGGCTTTGTAGCGCTGCATATTTACAGCGCATTGACCGATCAGCATATTACTGAGATCAAATCGCATTCCCGTCTGATCGCCGATATGGTAAAGGTAGTCGAGGACGCGCTGAATCTGAACATCACCGGTGACAGTCTTGATTATTCGCGTCTGCTGACCCATTTGCGGTTTGCGATTGAACGCATCCGGCGTGGCGAGAAAGTCGCAGCGACGCATCGTTTGGAAGAAATGCTGAAGCTGGAATATCCAGAAGTGTATTCGCTGGCGTGGAAATTAACCAAAATGATGGAACGACGACTACGCCGTCCGGTCTATGCCGCCGAAGTCAGCTATCTGACGATGCACCTGCAACGGTTTGTTGAGAAAAATGAGTAACTTTTTTAATGAAAAGGCTTGCAAGTTTGGAAAGTCAGTGCTATAATTCAGAACGTAATCTTCAATTGAATAACGGATACAACGTGTTACTGATTCGATCAGGCATGAGTTTACAAAGTATCTGTAAAGTAAGACATCATATCCAGGGAGAGAACTATATCCTCCTGATGGGCTGGGGTTTTATTTTACAGGTGCATTGTTCGCTCATGCCTTTTTTGCATGTGTGCCCGAAATTCAAACGAAGAATGCCACAATCAGGTGAACATAAGAAGGCTCGGAATCTACCGCTATAACAGTGACAACAAAAGCGCTGACGGGGGTTTAAAGAGTTCTCAATCTGGGTCAATACAGATGGAGAGAAAAATCGCTTGATATTGGCATAAAAACCTTATTTTACTAAATTCTTGAGGGGAAGTGGCTGTATTGTTTAAACGTCTGTTTGGCGTTTTGCAAAAAGTTGGTAGAGCGTTGATGCTTCCGGTAGCGATTTTGCCGGCAGCGGGTCTGTTGCTCGGTATCGGTAACCTGCTGGTTAACCCGGACTTCTTGCAGTATATACCTGCACTGAAAGCACCGTGGATTCAACTGGTTTCCAGTATTATGATGAACTCCGGTCAAATTGTATTCGATAACCTGTCCTTGCTATTCGCCGTCGGGGTTGCCGTCGGTCTCGCAGGTGGTGAAGGGGTTGCTGGTCTCGCAGCGATCATCGGTTATCTGGTTATGAACGTAACAATGGGTACTGCCAAAGGCATCACTACCGAAATGGTAGGCAAAGGCGACTATTCCGTTGCTTCCGTATTGGGTATTCCAACGCTGCAAACCGGTGTATTCGGCGGTATTATCGTCGGTATTCTAGCAGCGGCAATGTACAAGCGATTCTTCAAGATCGAATTGCCTTCGTACCTCGGCTTCTTTGCTGGTAAACGTTTCGTGCCAATTATGACGGCACTGACATCCCTGCTGCTTGGTGTAGTCATGATCTTCGTATGGCCGCCAATCCAAAGCTTGCTGAACGACATTTCGCATAATATGGTCGATTCCAACCCGACACTGTCGGCATTTATTTTCGGTGTCATCGAACGTTCACTGATTCCGTTCGGTCTGCATCATATCTTCTATTCTCCGTTCTGGTTCGAGTTTGGTCAGTATACCGACAAAGCTGGTCAAATCATTCACGGGGACCAAAAAATCTTCTTCGCACAGCTGCGTGACGGCGTTCCATTTACAGCCGGTACGTTCATGACTGGTAAATTCCCGTTCATGATGTTCGGTTTGCCGGCTGCTGCTCTGGCGATCTATCACGAAGCAAGACCTGAAAACAAAAAAGTGGTTGCTGGTATCATGGCTTCCGCTGCACTGACTTCGTTCCTGACAGGTATTACAGAGCCACTGGAATTCTCATTCCTGTTCGTTGCTCCAGTACTGTTCGGTATCCACGCAATCTTCGCAGGTCTGTCTTTCATGACTATGCAATTGCTGGGTGTTAAAATCGGTATGACCTTCTCTGGTGGTCTGATCGACTTTATCCTGTTCGGTGTTCTGCCAAACCGTACAGCATGGTGGGATGTTATCATTGTCGGTCTGATTCTGGCAGTCATTTACTACTTTGGTTTCCGTTTCGCGATTCGTACCTTCAAACTGAAAACACCAGGTCGTGAAGATGCAGTTGCTGCAACAGACAATAATGGTGGCGGTCGCGCAGCTACACAAGACGAGCTGCCAGGTAAAATTCTGGACGCATTCGGCGGACAAGAGAATATTTCCAGTCTGGATGCATGTATTACACGTCTGCGTATTCAAGTAAAAGAACCAAAAAGCGTAGACAAAGGTCAATTGAAAGCACTGGGCGCGTCCGGTGTCCTGGAAGTGGGTAATAATATCCAGGCGATCTTCGGTACACGTTCTGATACCATCAAATCGCAAATGCAAGACATCATTGCTGGCCGTACACCACGACCTACGCCTCCAAGCGTAGACAACGAACCTGTTAAAGGCACTGCTGAAGAACAGGTGAACATTATGGCTGAAGAAATGATCGTCGCTCCTGCAGATGGCGAATTGCTGAGCATTACCGAAGTACCAGACCCAGTCTTCTCGCAAAAAATGACTGGTGACGGTTTTGCAATCCTGCCTTCTAACGGCAAAATTGCTTCTCCGGTCAACGGTAAAGTGTTCAACGTGTTCCCAAGTAAGCACGCAATCGGCATTATGTCCGAAACGGGCAAAGAAATTCTGGTACACGTTGGCGTAAACACCGTTAAACTGAAAGGACAAGGCTTCAACGTACTCGTTGCCGAAGGCGACGATGTAATGGCTGGCCAACCAATCCTGGAAGTGGATCTGGAGTATGTAAAAGCCAATGCACCATCGATCATCACACCGGTGATCTTCTCGAACCTGCCGGAAGGCGCAACAGTAACGCTGAAAAAATCCGGTACGGTTAAAGGCGGAGAAGGCGACATTATCTCCATCAAGTAAAACCGCATGTCATGCAGCATCGTTTCACTGAAACAGGCAGCATCATGAATTGAATATCCACATCGATGTAGCTGAACACCCGGTCACTTTCGGCTGAACAGCATTCCTAACAAACTATAGGCAGCTCTCTGGAGCTTTGCCTATAGTTTGCTATCATTACGGAATGAAAGCATTTTTTGGTAATATACAGCATTTCGTTGATCTGTTCATGAATTTGCCTAAAAATTACCGTAAATTGTTGGCTATTGCTGAAAAAAGTCGAAATTTTTTTTGGCAGAAGGTGCATCCGGCGTTATTATGCTGTACAATAGAGTGGATGGCTTGATGATTTACATCTATTTAACAAAACCCCAAATTACAAGAAAGCGAGTGACTCTATAATGGAAAAATCCTTTAAAATCGTTGATGAAGATGGTATCCACGCACGCCCAGCAACAGCTCTGGTAACTGCTGCTAACAAATTTGCTTCTACTGAATCTTTTGCTGAAGCTAAAGGTAAAAAAGTAACCCTGAAATCCATCCTGGGCGTTCTGTCCCTGGGTCTGGAACAAGGCGACGTTATCGTTCTGTCCACTACTGGCGCTGAAGAAGAAGCAGCTCTGAAAGCTTTGACTGACGTTATGGTGAACGAAGGGCTAGGCGAAATCAATGGCTAATATTTTGGGAATTGCGGCGTCTTCGGGCATCGCCATTGCCAAAGCATTCCGTCTGGAGCATCCTGAATACGAAATCACAAAACGCTCCGTAAGTGACACCGATGCCGAACTGGCTAAACTGCAAGACGCTCTGACCAAATCTCAGGGCGAACTTGAGGCGATCAAAGAACGTACCCTGCAAGAAATGGGCGAAAAGAAAGCTGAGATTTTCCAATCTCACCTGCTGATTCTGAATGACCCTGAGCTGATTGATCCGGTCAAAGACAAGATCACTAGCGATATGGTAAACGCAGAATTCGCACTGAACGAAGTTGCATCGCAATTCGTAACGATGTTCGAAAACATGAAAAGTGCGTACCTTCAGGAACGTGCAGCAGACATGCGTGACGTAACGAAACGCGTGATCAACCACCTGATGGGCGTGAATTTCCAAAGTCCTGCGGAAATCCGCGAAGAAGTCGTTATCATTGCTGAAGATTTGACGCCTTCGGATACAGCACAATTGGATCGTAACTATGTAAAAGGTTTTACTACAAATATTGGCGGACGTACTTCCCACTCTGCAATCATGGCGCGCTCTCTAGAGATTCCAGCGGTTGTAGGCACGAAGGAAGTTATGGAAGTCGTACAAAACGGCGATGTTGTTATCGTCGATGGTCTCGAAGGTAACGTTATCGTGAACCCGGATGAGACTGTACTGGCAGATTATCGTGCAAAACGTGAAGCGTATGAAGCACAGGTAGCAGAATGGCGCAAACTGCGCGACGAAGCAACTGTGTCCAAAGACGGCGTTCACGTGGAACTGGCTGCCAACATCGGTACACCAAACGACGTAGCTGGCGTTATCGACAACGGCGGCGAAGCGGTAGGTCTGTATCGTACTGAGTTCCTGTACATGGGTCGCGACGAACTGCCTTCGGAAGATGTGCAATTCAACGCGTACAAAACCGTACTGGAACGCATGGAAGGCAAACCTGTCGTTGTCCGCACATTGGACATCGGTGGCGATAAAGAGCTGCCTTATCTGGTTCTGCCAAAAGAAATGAATCCGTTTCTCGGTTTCCGTGCAATTCGTCTTTGTCTGGATCGTCAGGACATTTTCCGTACACAACTGCGTGCGCTGCTGAGAGCAAGCGTATTCGGTGAACTGCGTATTATGTTCCCAATGATCGCGACACTGGGCGAATTCCGTCAAGCCAAAGCGGTTCTGGTTGAAGAGAAAGACAAACTGGTTGCTGAAGGTGTTGCCGTTTCCGACAATATCCAACTCGGCATCATGGTTGAAATTCCTTCGACAGCTGTACTGGCTGATCAGTTTGCCAAAGAAGTGGACTTCTTCAGTATCGGTACAAACGATCTGATTCAGTACACTATGGCGGCTGACCGCATGAACGAACGCGTTTCGTATCTGTATCAACCATACAACCCGTCCATTCTGCGACTGGTGAAAATGGTTATCGATGCAGCACACAAAGAAGGCAAATGGGCTGGTATGTGTGGCGAGATGGCAGGGGATGCAACAGCAATTCCACTGCTGCTCGGTCTGGGACTTGATGAGTTCAGCATGAGCGCAAGCTCGATTCTGCCTGCACGTAGTCAAATCGCTAAACTGTCCAAAGCTGACATGCAAGAGCTGGCTACCAAAGCACTCGATATGCAAACAGCTGAAGAAGTAGTTGAGCTGGTTAACGCGATTCAGGCGTAAGATTTTCATTTTGCATGTGATGCAGCCTTGTGCAGCATACTGTGAGTGATATTCGTTTACAAAGACTTTATCATGTTTTCCAACAATCCCATGAAGCTGATACCCCGATGATTCGGAGTATCAGCTTTTTTTTCGTTGCTGGGATTGCTGTAGTACTGTATTGCTGTACTACTCTATTGCTGGTGGTGTTTTGGGAAATCGCTGCGGAAAAGGATTGTCCAGCGGCCTCCGGTTAAGCCTGTAGATTCTGCAATGGGATCGAGTAGTGGAATCTACAGGCTTAAAGGTCGGCCTTTTGGACAATTCCTTTTCCTCCGCTTGGTGCAAGCAGTCATTGGGATGGGACATACAGATTAATTTCGATTATTGGTGTTACGTAAGCCTTTGCCGCCGATGGGTTGGAGGGTGGAGATGCGCTTCATTCCGGTAATGATTGGTTTGGCACGTTGGATTAAGGTTTGGGTGGCTTCCAATGTTAGAGATGCTTGATGGGCTTCCTGATTTCTCCACACTTCGTATACATATACAGCGTTCGGTTCATTGTCGGCGATGCTAACTGTATAGATTTCACATTCTGGCAATGACTCCATGGATGTTGCAGCATCTAATAGAATAGTTACCATCTGATCGCGCTGTCCCTCTTGTACGGTGAATGTACCAAATAATCCGAATTTGTTCATCATGTACCTCTTTTCCTAAGTGGATATGTAGCTGCTATATGTATTCGAGATTGGATTTCATTTTCCTATTTCGTATAAAGAAAAGGAGCATACCGTGATGGTATGCTCCTTTATTGTGCAATATAGATGATCGGATTGGGCGCTTAGCTACATGCGCAGTTCAGTACTGGTTTGCGAGCAGCGGTTGCCTCATCTAGGCGACTGACCGGTGTAGTATATGGCGCGTTTAGCACCAGCTCTGGTGTTTCTTTCGCTTCACCAGCAATACGGATCATCGTATCGATGAAGGCATCCAGTGTTTCTTTGCTTTCTGTTTCCGTGGGTTCGATCATAATACATTCTTCCACGTTCAGTGGGAAGTAGACGGTTGGTGGATGGTATCCGAAATCAAGCAATCGTTTGGCAACATCAAGTGTGCGTACACCGTATTGCTTCAGACCTTTGCCCGACATCACAAATTCGTGCTTACATACATTGTCATACGGCATAATGTAGTGATCTTTCAGGCGGTGCATCATATAGTTGGCGTTCAGTACCGCACATTCCGATACGCGGCGTAGACCTTCCGGTCCGTAGCTGCGGATGTAGGTGTAGGCGCGAACAAGGATACCGAAGTTGCCATAATAGGCTTTCACTCGACCGATGGAATCTGGCGAACCGGAACGCAAGGTATAGGTTCCATCTTGTTGTTTTTCTACGACTGGTTCAGGCAGGAATGGCAGCAGTTTGTTTTTGACACCGACTGGACCGGAGCCGGGACCACCGCCGCCATGCGGGGTGCTCATCGTTTTGTGCAGATTGAGATGGACAACGTCGAAGCCCATATCACCCGGACGAGCAATGCCCATGATCGCGTTGGAGTTGGCGCCATCGTAATACAGCAGTCCGCCTGCTTCGTGTACCACTTGTGCAATCTCGGTAATTTGTTCTTCGAACAGACCGAGTGTATTCGGGTTGGTCAGCATGAGAGCAGCCGTGTCGGGACCGACGGCAGCGCGCAATGCGTCCAGATCGACCAGTCCGCGTTCGTTGGATGGGATGGTTACGGTTTGGAAACCGGCAACGGTTGCGCTGGCAGGGTTCGTACCGTGCGAGGAATCCGGCACGATTACTTTGGTGCGATGCTCACCGCGCTTTTCATGATACGCACGGATCATCATCAGACCTGTCCATTCACCATGTGCACCGGCAGCTGGTTGCAGGGTAACGGCATCCATGCCAGTCAGTGCAGCCAGATCGTTTTGCAGCGTATGCAGCAGCTCCAATGCACCCTGAATACTTTGCTCCGGTTGATACGGATGAATTTTGGCGAATCCAGCGTAACGTGCTACATCTTCGTTTACTTTGGGATTATATTTCATCGTACAAGAACCAAGTGGGTAAAAGCCGTTATCGACGCCGAAGTTCAAGCGCGACAGCTCGGTATAGTGGCGGATGACATCTACTTCGTATACTTCTGGCAGTGCAGCGGCTTCACTACGCAGCATCTCCTGTGGAATCAGGCTACTCACATCCACCTGCGGCACGTCGCATTCTGGCAGTGAATATCCGACACGTCCCGGCTGGCTCAGTTCGAAAATGAGTGCTTTTTCTTTGACAATATCGCCCTGTATTTCGGTCGATGCGACCGCAGGTGTGGATTCTCCGACAGTTGGGGTACTGGTAGTTAACGTTTCGTTTGTCATAGCGATGCCTCCAATTCGATAGCCAGTTGATCCATTTCGGCTTTGGTGCGCTTTTCCGTAACGGCGAACAGCATGTGACCGGACAATTCGGGATAACTTAGACCGAGATCGTACCCGCCAATATAGCCTTTATCCAGCAGCTTGGCATTCACCTGCGATGCGCTAGTACCCTGCGGCAGCTTCAGTACGAATTCATTGAAAAATGGAGATTGGAATGCCAGTGAACATCCCGCAACCTGCGCTAGTTGTTGTGCAGCATAGTGAGCCTTTTGCACATTCAGGTTAGCAACATCTTGCATGCCTTGTTTGCCCATCACAGACATGTATACAGAAGCGGACAATGCCAACAGCGCTTGGTTGGAGCAGATGTTGGATGTCGCTTTGTCACGACGAATATGCTGCTCACGCGTTTGCAGCGTCAGTACGAAGCCGCGCTTGCCGTTGCGGTCTGTGGTTTGACCGACGATACGACCTGGCATGCGGCGCATCTGTGCTTGTGACACAGCGAAGAATCCACAAGTCGGACCACCGAGCGACATGGAGATACCGAGTGGTTGTGCATCGCCGACAACGATGTCAGCACCGAGTTTGCCCGGAGCTTCCAGTAGACCGAGCGAGATCGGGTTGGTGCTGACCACAAGCAGGGCGCCATGCTGATGCGCTAGATCCGCCGCTGCTTGGATACTTTCGATTCCACCGAAGAAGTTAGGTGATTGTACGAGTACAGCCGCGGTCTGATCGTCCAGCACCTCAGCCAGTGCGCTAATATCAGTGACGCCATCGCCGTAAGCGACTTCGACCACTTCCAGATTGAGCCCGCGTGCATAACTGTTCACAACTGCGCGCGATTCTGGATGAATGGTGGAGAAAGCGACGATTTTGCTGCGGCGAGTTGCGGAGGCTGCCAGCGAAGCGGCTTCTGCCAGTGCGGTAGCACCATCATACATACTAGCGTTGGCAACTGCCATACCAGTTAATTCACAAATGTACGATTGAAATTCAAAGATCGCCTGCAATTCGCCTTGGCTAATCTCTGGTTGATACGGAGTATATGCTGTATAAAATTCCGAACGAGAAATCACGTGATTGATCACAGACGGGATATGATGATCGTAAATGCCTGCACCGAGAAAGCTTGTATACCGATCTGTATCGGCATTGCGTCCTGCCAGTGTGGACAGATGGCGGGTGAGTGCATATTCGTCCAGCATGCCAGACATAGGCAATGTACCTTCATAACGAACAGAAGCGGGAATGTCCTTGAATAGTTCCTCAATGGAAGAAGCGCCGACAACGGCTAGCATGTCCTGCTCATTTTGTGGCGTCATCGGGATATAGCGATGGGATTTCATGTGCTGTACTCCTTTCGGCAGTATCGCTGCCGGTTAGTATGGAATTGCCATGACGTGCAATAGAACAGAGGAAAAGGGTTCAAATCGTAGTTCACATTTATACATTCACGGGTTGACGCTTATAAAAAGGAGCCTTCACGACTTCTGCCTTCAACATCTTGCCACGAATCTCAACTTCAACTGGTGTACCCAGTGCAGCGCTGTCTGCTTCGATCAGTGCCAGTCCCAGATTGCGCTTCAATGTGGGCGACTGTGTACCTGTAGTTACTTCGCCAATCTGACGTCCATCGCGGTAGACCGGATAATGAGAGCGGGGAATGCCGCGGTCAATTAGCTCAATACCAACCATTTTGCGCGGTGCGCCGTTTTCCTTTTGCCCAGCCAGTACATCACGTCCGATAAAATCGCCTTTGTCCAGCTTCACGAAGAAACCGAGCCCAGCTTCCAGCGGTGTAATATCCGCAGACAGCTCCTGTCCATACAGCGGAAGCTTCGCTTCAAAGCGCAGCGTATCCCGCGCGCCTAGCCCGCATGGAATCAATCCATCCGATTCGCCCATTTCCAGCAGCTTGCTCCAAATCACATCTGCGTGTGCAGCCGGTGCATAGATCTCATATCCATCTTCACCGGTATAGCCTGTGCGGGAGACGATCACTTCCACATCAAACAGCTTCGCTTCTGCTACAAAGGAAAAGCCGGGTAATGCAGCGTACGTGTCGCTTGCCGTTGCTTTGGAGAGAATGGAAGCGGCTTGTGGTCCTTGCAGGGCAATCAATGCTGTTTGCTCCGAAATGTCCTTCAATTGTACGCCTTCGGGCAAATGCTGACGCAGCCAAGCGATATCCTTATCGATATTGGACGCGTTCAGCACGAGCATATAATGCTCCTCACCGATGCGGTAGACAAGCAGATCATCAACCACTCCGCCGTTGTCATAGCACATCAGCGTATACTGTGCTTGTCCGTCCTGTAAACGGGACACATCGTTGGTCAACATATGCTGCAAATAGCGTAATGCCCCATTGCCGCTAATGATCACCTCACCCATATGGGATACATCGAACAATCCGGCGCGCTCGCGTACAGCCTCATGTTCCTTTTGGATGCCGTAAAATTGTACTGGCAGTTCCCAGCCGCCAAAGTCGATGCAGCGCGGGGAACCGGATTGTTGGTATAACGGGAAAAGCGGAGTTCGTTTCAATTCAGTCATGTGTATTCACCTCGAATTGGTAGTGGTAACGATGAAGCTGGAAATGATGGGCATGCGTTTCATTTTCAAATGGGATGCCAACGTATTCATCATGTTGACTTGATTGAAAGAGGTATACAAGCACAAAAAAGACAGGAAGAGAAGGGAAAGAAACCGACACGTCGCCCGTTATTCATTCCCTTTTCTCCCTGTCCTTGATACCTGAGAGTTACCTCGCTGATCATTCTCGCCGACTATACAACATCTGTCGGTGATCTAGAATGGTTCAAAACAAGTTTCCCCTTGGGTGATCCGCTGTGCATTCATCACTGATCTGCACCGGATGCTCTCCAGAGTTGCGTCCGGTACAGGTCCCTGATACCTGAGAGATTCACCGTCTCCGGCTTACTCCTTCGGCGCCGCCATCGGTGTGGCAGTCTCTCCCTGTACGTTCATCCGCTCACATATGATGTTATGTATTTCCGAACATTCAACACTAGGAAAGCTAAAATTGTATGTTTATTATATTAATACTTGATTGAGTAAACGATGTCAAGCCTCTTGACAGTGCCAACTTCCTTACTATACTCTTGTGGCATTGAGCAAAATGCAATCACGACATGGAACCGGAGGAGCATAATCATGAGCGAAATTAAGGATCAATTGTTGTACAGTGAGGAACACGAGTGGGTAGAGCGTATTGGTGATGATACAGTACGAATTGGTATTACTGACTTTGCCCAGCATCAACTGGGGGATATTGTGTTTGTTGAATTGCCGGAAGATGGTCGCAATGTAAGCGAGAATGAAGTCGTAGGCACAATCGAATCTGTCAAAACAGTATCCGATCTGTTCTGTCCAGTGGCTGGTGTTGTTAGCCGTCTGAATCCCGATCTGGAAACCGAGCCGGAGCTGGTAAACACAGACCCTTACGGTCGTGGTTGGATGCTAGAGCTGAAGGTGGATGGCGATCTGGATGCTGCTCTGTCTAAACTGCTGGATGCGGCTGCTTATAGCGCACACGCACAGGATTGATCAGCAGCGTAATCGTTTCAACATTCGTATTCTAGCGCTTTGATGCTCCACATCTAGCATCGCTACTGCTTGAAATATGCTTATGGATGACTCCGATAGGCTTGCAGTAGATCATACAAGCATTCTTTGCCGTTATCTCCATTCCATCTGGAATGTGATGACGGCTTTTTTACGTGCTTGAATGTCGTATATAGAATCTTTTCCTCATGATTCCATACTGTACGTATTCCATATGCGTTACCGAACTCCTTTGCGTTTACTTAAAATATAGAGCTTATTTCTATAAAATAATTTCTTGGAAATCAATTCTTGCAAGATAAAGACACCGACAATCGTAAGCCTATGCTGCAATACGCTGAGAATCGTAATCCTAGCTTGCTTTTTCAAACATCTATCCTGTATCTACACATCGAGAGGAGCCATTCTATGACTAATTCTATTCATACTTCAACCGCCACTGATAGCAAAATCATCCTGATTACAGGTGCCAATTCCGGTATGGGACTCGCTTCAAGCATCGCTCTTGCCAAACAAGGGCACCATATTATTATGGGATGCCGCAATCCGCAGCGCGGACAGCAAGCGCTGGAGCAAGCCAAGCGCGAGAGCGGTTCCGATCGACTAACGCTGATGACGTGCGATCTAGGGTCGCTGGACAAGATCCGTGCCTTTGCAGCTGAATTTTATAAGCAGTATGACCATCTGGATGTGCTGCTAAACAACGCAGGTGTCGTCAATCCAACTCGTAAGGAAACGGCAGATGGGTTCGAAATGTGCATCGGAGTCAATCATTTGGGGCACTTTTTGCTGACTTCGCTGCTGCTGGATGCACTCCAACAAGCAGAGGCAGCGCGGATCGTAGTCGTTAGCTCCAATGCCTACAAAATCGGTCGTATTCACTGGGATGATCCGTATTTGCAGGATGGGTACAATGTGGTCAGTGCCTATGCGCAGTCCAAGCTGGCGAATCTATATTTCACCTCTATTCTGGCAGAGCGTCTGAAGGACACGTCCGTTACAGTTAACAGCCTGCATCCCGGCGCCGTTGCAACGAGCATTGGAGTAGATCGAGATACAGGGTTTGGGAAACGATTGCTAGCGGCATTGGCGCATACGCCCTTTTTTCAAACGCCGGAGCAGGGAGCGGAGACGGCTGTATTTCTGGCAACCGATCCATCGGTAGCAGAGCACACAGGTCAATATTTTTATCGTAAAAAAGTGATGCCGCTACAAGGCAGAGCACTGGATCGACAACAAGCATTGCGTTTATGGGCATGGAGTGAGCGGCAGACAGGATATAGCCATTCTGAAAAGAAGGAATGACCGCAAAAGAAGGAATGATCGTGGAAACATGATCAGGAGCAAAGAGATCCATTGGAGAAGAAATTGCCTACTTGGATGCAAGTGGAGTTCAAGCGATGATGCAGGATAAAAATACTATTCTGACGCTGGCTATGGTAGACTGGAGAAAGCGGGTTTTGCATGCTTAGATGTATGATCGAACCGTGTATGATCGGATTCGCAGCCGATGATGTCACATGATGATCAAGCAGGGCAGCTACCGCCAGCAGCCGTCGCGTACGGTCTGTCTGGACACAGATTAGAACTAGAAAGGAATAGAACCAATGAACAACAATTTTCCACCCAATCCTAATGGTCACGGGCAGCCGCCGATGAATGGTCAACCGAATGGACCGCGTCCGGGGCAGCAACCACCGGATTACAATCGTCCACCGCTTGTCGGGCTTGGAGGTTGGCTTGCCGTATTTCAGGTGTATATGTACTGGGCTCTGTTCGGTGCCTTTATTACCATTCCCGCCTACATATTTATCATGTTTATTGTAGCCAATCCAGATATAATCCCAGCAGAGATGCAGTCTGAACTGAATCGTACGTTGGCGATGTACAATATGGATTTGCAATCCTTGTCTAGCTTTGAACTGGTTGCAGCAGGTATCAAATTAATTTTGCTGATCATCCTGTTGATTCTGCTGTACACTCGTAAACGCTCGTTCCCACGCATGGCACGTATGTATCTGGTGATTAATCTGGCGCTGGTTGTCGTGACCTTCTTCATTATACCGCCAACGGTTAGTATGGTGAGTGCGATGATCTGGACTGCTGTGATTACCTTGCTGTGGAATCTGTATTTCTCACGCTCGGTACGTGTACGAAACACGTTTATACGTTAATGTCATAGCAGACATCCCCTTCATATTCGTGTTTACAGTTAGTCGCTTGCTCGGCTACAATCATGAAAAAGAACGAATTTTCTTGTATTTGGAGGCAATGAGATGAGCGAAACGGTAGCATATGAGATCAAGATTGCACGTCAGGAAGATCTGGCAGACATTGTGCATATTTATAATTCATCTATTCCGGGGCGTCTGGCTACTGCCGATACCGAAGAAATTACGGTCGAGAGCCGTCAGGCGTGGTTTGATGAGCATGAGCCGGAACGTCGACCGCTATGGGTATTATGGCAGGATGGACAGATCGCTGGGTGGGCAAGCTTGCAGACGTTTTACGGTCGCCCCGCTTACAACGGTACAGTAGAGCTGAGTGTTTATGTGCATGAGGATTTTAAAGGCAAGGGTATTGGCAGTAAGCTGGTCAGTTATGCCATTGAGCAGGCGCCCGCCCTGCATATTCATACATTGCTCGGCTTCGTATTTGCCCATAACGATCCAAGTCTGAAGCTGCTGCGTAAATTCGGATTTGAGGATTGGGGGCATTTGCCACGGGTTGCTGTTTTGGATGGAGAAGACCGCCATCTGGCGATTCTGGGCAAACGTCTTAGCGAATAGACAGTAGCTTGCAATGAAGTACAGAGCGTGCCAAGTGAATGTAGGATGGCAACTATGAGTACAAGCGAGCGATATGTTTAGCATGCGGATGAATCGAAACGTTCATCCAACAGATAAATGAACAAAAAGCCTGTCCCTTACAGCGATGCAGTCAACGCCAATTGGCGCATCGGTATCGCTGAAGGGGCAGGCTTTTTATGTAGTTCATCATGTTCGTTCAGGCGAATCAGAAAACACAAACGCGTGCAACATCATACGAAAGATGCACGATTGAGCGAATCAACTGCGAATACCCTCGATGCGATTGTACATCGTTTCATTCCGCTGCTGCTGATCGCGTCTTTGATCTTTGAACAACAGCACCAGATCTTCCAGCTGTAGCATTCCGGCAATGAGGATGAGCGGGGTAAATAACAACCATTTTCCAATGTTGGTGAACAAACGCATACGTATTCTCTCCTTTTGTATCGATTTGCATATGAGCATGAAGATGATACGCAGGAATAAGAATGTCGTTTCATCAAAGCTACTCACTACGTAGTAACACTCTCTTCTTATGGGTCATTTTTTACATATAAAGAATCGTAACCATTCGCTATGGGCTGCCCGTTATTTCGTTTGATAGTAGCCCTTTTAAAGCATGTTAAAGTTGCCGAATGTCCCTACAAGGTTTACTATAATATATACAGCAAGCACAGAGCGGCTTGAACTTGTTCCAATCTTTTATACAATCATTATCTGAATCCGCTTGCTTTGGTACAGCGGCTAACACGTTCAGATGCTGTCTTACATACGTCAAGAAAGGAAGTTTTTACTGATGATTATTTTGAAAACACCAGCAGAAATTGAAGCGATGAAAACCGCCAGCCAAATTGTCGCAGATTGTCATCGGCATATCGCCAAAATGATCTCTCCCGGCATTACTACGCTGGAGATCAACGAATTTGTCAAAAAGCATATTACCAAGCTAGGCGGCAAGCAGTTTACGAACGGATATAACGGATTTCAATACGAAACCTGCGCTTCAGTCAATGATGTGATCGCGCACGGGTTCCCAGATCGGCGGCGGCTGGAGGAGGGCGATGTAGTCAAAATCGACATCGTGGCTGAATACGACGGCTGGCTAGGCGATTCTGCTTGGTGCTATGCTGTGGGTCAGGTATCTCCAGCAGCGGAGCAGCTGATGAAGGTGACGAAGGAATGTCTGGAACTTGGTATTGCACAGGCGGTCGTCGGCAATCGTCTCGGCGATGTGACATCTGTGATTCAGCAGCATGCAGAGAGTCATGGTTATGGTGTTGTGCGCGATTTGCTTGGTCATGGCATCGGACGCAAGCTGCATGAGGACCCAAGCTTTGCTCATATTGGTTTGCCGGGCAAAGGGCAGCGATTAAAAGAAGGCATGGTCTTCACGATTGAGCCGATGATCAATGAAGGCACGTATCGCATGACGATTGATGAAGATGGATGGACCGCCCGCACCGCTGATGGCAAATGGTCGGCACAGTATGAGCATACGATCGCCATTACGGCAGACGGTCCCCTTGTTTTGACCGCTCAATAAGATTGAACAACTGTATGTGTGAAGCAGCCGTCTGAGCGATTCGCGGCTGCTTTTTTATTTAGTCGGTCAGGTTTATTCAAATGGCGAACTTTGAGGTAATAATAGTAAAATAAATAAAGGGATTACCATTACTGTTGCAGCAGATACAGTCATTTGTGCCAACGATTGCACAATCGGGCGATACCTTCATCCGTTTCATCCACTTCATGAATACACCGCCCTTCTTCTAGATTTGCGCGAATGCGCAAGTGACAGAACCTACAAAGATCCGACAAATATTCCGATAATTGAAGTACGTAGTGGTTAACATAAGATATATGTTCACATACCACATGATTTGTAATATAAAGGAAAAGTAAAACTGTCGTTGCTGCTCCGTCCCTACCCTTTGAAAGGCAAATCCCAAGCAACTCAGGGATAAGGAACATAGGCATACTGCAATGATCGTTTATGGAAATGGTGGTGAAGATTATGCTCGATAAAATGAATCATTCTCTGACACGCAGTCTGGATATTGCGACAGACTATTTTTACGATATAGATGATCTGGGATTACAGTACACACCGGCAGTTAGTATCTTCAAGGTATGGACGCCTGATGCGGTACGCGTCGATGTAGTGCTGTATGATCAGCCTGGCGAATATGATGAGGAAGGTCTTGTGCATGATCACGAGGGTGGTCATATTATCTCCATGCAGTCAGAAGAGGGCGGCGTGTGGGAAGCCCACATTCACCGCGATCTGGTGGGACAATATTATATGTACCGCGCTGAATTTCACGATGGCACGGTGGAGTACAGTGTAGATCCGTATGCGCGCGCTGTATCCGCTAACGGTCGCCGCACTGCTATTATTGATCTGCGTTCCACTGATCCAGAGGGCTGGGATAACGATATTCGTCCGCCGATGGCGAGCGTGACGGATGCGGTTATTTATGAGCTGCATCTGCGTGACTTTTCCAGTGATCCCAAGGCACCGATGCAGTACAAAGGCAAGTTTCTATCATTTACGGAAACGGGTCTGACCGATGAATACGGGAATAGTGTCGGGATCGACCATTTGCGCGATCTAGGCGTGACGCATGTGCATCTGCTGCCGCTTGCCGATTTTCAAACGGTAAATGAATTAACGGTCGATGATCCCAATAGCGATCAGGTAAAATACAACTGGGGTTATGATCCGCAGCATTACAATGTACCGGAAGGCTCCTATGCGACCGATCCGTCCGATCCGTCATCCCGTATCCGTGAGTTCAAAAAGATGGTACAGGCGCTGCACGGTGAAGGTATGCGCGTCGTTATGGATGTCGTATACAATCATACCTTTTCAGTCAATGATGGACCGTTTGAGCGTCTTGTTCCGGGTTATTTTTACCGGACGGATGAGCGTGGGCAACTGACCAACGGCTCTGGTGTAGGCAATGAAATTGCCACCGAGCGCCCTATGGTGCGCAAATATATTAAAGATTCGCTGCGTTATTGGGCGAATGAGTATCATCTGGATGGCTTCCGTTTCGACCTGATGGGTCTGATCGATACGGAAACGGTAATCCAGTTCACCCATGAACTGCGTCGCGATGTGGATCCATATATTCTAATTTATGGTGAGCCGTGGACAGGCGGTTGGTCGCCGTTGCCGCAGCAAACACTAAAAGGCGCACAGCGTAGCAAAGGCTTTGCGTTGTTCAATGATAATTTCCGCAGTGCCATCAAGGGCGGCAGTGATGACGATTCCAAAGGCTTTGTTACTGGTGAATTTGGCAAGGAAGGTGAGATTGTACAGGGAGTGTATGGCTCCATCGGCGATTTTACTGATCGTCCGGGCGAGAGCATTAACTATGTTACCGCGCATGACAATCTTAATCTGTGGGACAAAATCGTACGTGTGAGTGGAGCAGAGCAACAATTGTCGTTTCTGCATATGACCGATGGAGAAGTCGCTGACGGTACGTCTGTACATGAAGCGGTAGCGCACGCGAAGCCTTATGATACTGTCAATTTGCAGCATGTGCTGGAGCATGACTGGGTACGTCGCTCGCTGCTTGCTAACGGGATTGTGCTGACCAGTCAGGGCATTCCGTTTATCCATGCGGGTGATGAGCTGCTGCGTTCCAAATTCGGTGATCATAACAGCTATCGTAGCCCAGATGAGATCAATATGATCCGCTGGGAAAATAAGCATCGATTTCACGATGTCTTCGAATATTATCGTGGACTGATCCAATTGCGTCTGCATCATCCTGCGTTCCGTATGAATGAGCGCAAAGATGTGGAGCAGCATCTCAAAGCCCTGCGCCGTGACAACCAAATCGTAATGTTCCAATTGGGCGAATATGCCAATGGCGATAAATGGCGACATATCATCGTCATTTACAATGCGGCGACAACAGAGCAAAAGGTAGCATTGCCGCAGTTCAGTCGTCAATGGCAAGTCGTTGTCAATGAACGCGCGGCAGGAATGAAGCCGCTTGCTTCGATACTGGGCAGTGAAGTGATGGTTGCGCCTCTGTCGATGATGGTGCTATTCGATGAGCAGGATCAATATAAGCCGATTCCGGCAAGTTTGGAATTTGATTACACACCAAGCATTATGGAGCCGGGCGAAAAGCTGCAACTGCGCGTCATTACGCGCGATCAGCGCGGACGTGTCTATACGGCAGAGCGTGTACGTTTCCAATCGTCCAACGATCAGGTGGTTCAGGTTCGAGCGGATGGACGGATGAGCGCACTGCGCGAAGGCAATAGTACGATCTGTGTATCCTGCGGCGATGTAGAGAGCTGTTTGCTGCTGCATGTGGAGACGCTGGTGCCGCATATGGTTCATTTGCAAGGGGAGCATCAGGTGTATGCAGGTAAACGTACCCGTCTTAAAGCAGATGTGCTGGATCAATATGGTCGTCCAATTGCTCGTCCCAGAATAACGTGGAATTCTAGCGATAAAAGCATTGTGCGGGTAAACAAGGATGGCGTTGTGCGCGGTATTCACCCGGGCAAAGCCAAAATTACCGTTACCTGCGGTCGCGCAACAGCACAGTGGTTTATCGAAGTAGCACCGTTTGTGCCGCGTAGTATTGAGGTAGAATACGAGCGTCCGAATCAGGATTATCGCGGTTGGAACTTGTGGGTATGGGGTTCCGTGCTGGGTCACCGTCAGGTCGATTTTGATCGGGTGGAGAATGGTCGGGCAATTGCTCGCATTCCAGTTGCACCGGATGAGACGAATATCGGCTTTATTATCCGGCTGAAGGATTGGCAAGCCAAGGATATTGATACCGATCGGTACATTTTTGTTGATACAAAACAGGATTCCATGAAAGTAGTTATCAAAAGCGGCGATCCGCAATTTGAAGTGGAGTCGACTGGTTAATAGCAGAACGTTAGACAGCGGTGCGGATGATGGAAGCACCGCTGTTTGCCATTATTGTCGGCATGCTCATACGAAAAACCAAACTTTTCCATAAACGATTGTGAAAAATGGATTACATGTGGAAATCGCCGTCTGTTCCTGATAAAATCATAACAATCAAGCGTTTGGTACGATAAACGCGATGTAAGGAGGAACTCGTTAATGGCGATGTTTGAAATCAAGGATGCGTGCATGGCGAGGATACAATGAGCGATCATCGTAACCGGCTCGGAATCATAGATATCGGCTCCAACTCCATCCGTCTCATCATTTATGAAGCAGGTCATGATCGAGTCTGCCGGATGGTGCATAAAGCCAAGGAAACGGTACGTCTCGGTGTAAGTCGAGATGAACACGGGAATATGAGTGAGGATGACATCTGGACGGTCATTCCTGTGTTGAATCGGTTCAAGGACATTTGCGCTGCGAATCGGACAGATCAGATTCGTGCAGTAGCTACAGCTGCTGTACGCCAATCACCCAATACGGAACAAATTCGTTCGATTTGGGAACGTGAAACTGGTATCAACGTGCAGATTTTAACTGGTGAAGAGGAAGCGTATTACGGGTTCCTCGGCGTGACCCGTTCGTTGCCATCGCATGTACAAGAAGGCTTTATCGTCGATATTGGCGGTGGTAGCACGGAGATTTCTTATTTTAAAGGCGAGACATTACTGCACAGTACATCGCTGCCTTGCGGAGCGGTCAATATGACCATCCAAAATGGCGGTCGTGACCGCTGGTCTGCGCAATCTCAGGAGCAATTGCAGCATAAGATTGCAGGGCTGCTAGAGCCATATCCATGGACTGCCCAGCATCGTCATCTGCCGCTGATCGGATTAGGCGGCGGCATTCGAGCACTGGCACGAATGGAGCGTGAACGTCAGCAACAGCTCAAGCCTGCGGGCGATCCGTATACGATTGAAGCGGATACGATTCGCTATTATGCGGATGCGCTGGCTGGACTGAGTGTGGAGGAGCGCATTCAGACGTTTGATCTGGCTGCCGACCGTGCAGATATTATCGTTGCTGGGACTATGATTTTGCGAACGGTGTTTGACCATATGCAGTGCTCGGTGTTGCTGGCAAGCTGGCGCGGATTAAGTGACGGTCTGGCACATCATACGCTCAGTATGACGCAGCAAACGGAGCGCCCGCTCAAAGGTCGCTAGGCATAGGTAAACATCAATGTAGGATAGAGAATACAATATAAAACCAAAGCCCACATGTTACAGCTTCATCCTGTAACGTGTGGGCTTTTTTTATGGTGGATGTATCCATCGACAGTGTGCGCCATGTTTATGATGTGGTAGTAGTAAGTGAAAATGTAAACGATACCATGCACAAATCCGTCAATACATGCAGTACCTTCGTTTACATTTGCTTATAATTCGGGTAATAAGCAAAAGGTTGTTATGACGTTTATGACATGCTCTATGTTGAAACAGGCATGTGATTTCATTGTGCATACTCCCATATTCATACTTTTAAACCGGAACAGGAGGAATATCTGCAATGTATTCGATTTTTGGACTAAGTCATCAGGTGACCCTACTGATCTGGGCGCTGGTAGCAATTGCGATCTTGATCGTGATGATTGCAAAATATAAATGGAATCCATTTGTTGTGCTGCTGTTTGCATCTTTATTTTTGGGATTGGTCATCGGCATGAAGCCGCTTGATGTGGTGGATTCGGTGCAAAGTGGATTGGGTGGTACACTCGGTTCGATTGCCATCGTGATCGGGCTAGGTACGATGCTTGGTAAAATGATGGCAGAATCTGGTGGTGCGGAGCAGATTGCGACCACACTGATCGACCGTTTTGGCGAAAAGCGTGTCCCATGGGCGATGCTGCTGGTCGGGCTGATCGTCGGTATGCCTGTCTTTTTTGAGGTGGGCATTATTTTGCTGATTCCCATTTTGTTTACCGTAATCCGCAAGACGAACATTTCACTGTTAAAAGTCGGGATTCCGATGCTGGCAGGGCTATCAACCGTACATGGTTTGCTGCCGCCGCATCCAGCACCGATGATTGCAATTAATGCGTTTAGCGCCAATATTGGCACGACGATTGTGTATGCGCTAATTGTCGGCATTCCAACCGCAATCGTTGCCGGACCGTTGTTTGGTACATATATCGGCAACCGAATTGTTGTCCAGCCACCAGAAGGCTTATCCAAGCAGTTCTCGTCTAGTCCTCTGGATCAACCAGATCGCAAGCTACCGGGATTTGGGCTAACGCTTTTGACGATTCTAATGCCGGTCATTCTGATGCTATCTGGCTCGATTGTGGAGATTGCTGCACCGAACAGTACGAGCGGTATTGCGATGTTTTTCCGTTTTGTCGGCAATGAGGTGGTAGCGATGTTTATCGCGACCGTGTTTGCCTTTTTCTCGTTGGGGTTTGCACAGGGCTTTAACAAAGAACAAATATCCAAATTCGCCAGTGAATGTCTGGCACCAACGGCTTCGATTATTCTGATTATCGGTGGCGGTGGAGCGTTCAAGCAGGTTCTCATCGATAGTGGTGTAGGCGATGCAATTGCCAATGTAGCGACATCGGCACATGTGAATGTGATCGTGTTTGCCTTTCTCGTCTCGGCATTGATTCGAGTTGCGACTGGCTCGGCAACAGTGGCGATGACCACAGCAGCAGGGATTGTAGCGCCTGTACTAGCACTGACGCCGGGTGCAAATGTAGAACTGGTCGTACTGGCAACAGGTGCAGGCTCGTTGATTCTGTCACATGTGAATGATGCAGGCTTCTGGATGGTGAAAGAGTTTTTCAATATGTCCGTACCGCAGACGCTTAAATCGTGGACTGTGATGGAGACGATTTTGTCGTTGTTTGCGTTTGCGATCATTTTGCTTTTAAGTGTAATTGTGGGATGATAGATAGGACTGATATTATGAGCGAAGGTAGGTTGACACGATGAGTACCGGAAAATTCATGATCGGCGTTGATATGGGCACAACCAGCACAAAGGCAGTATTGTTTGAAGAAAGCGGGAAAATCGTTTCCCAAGGTAGTGTAGAATATCCGCTGCATACCCCAGTACCGGCAGTAGCAGAGCAGGACCCAGATCAGCTGTTTCGTGCGGTGATTGATTCTGTACGTCAGGTGATGGACAAGAGCGGCAAGTCCACGGATGACATCCTATGCGTATCGTTTAGTGCGGCGATGCACAGCTTGCTTGTTGTTGATAAGGAAGGCAAGCCGTTGACCCAGTGTATTACATGGGCGGACAACCGCAGTGCCAAGTACTGGCGTCAGCTGAAGGACGATAAAAAGGGTCACGAGATCTATATGCGAACCGGTACGCCGATTCACCCTATGTCTCCGCTGACCAAGATTATGTGGATTACCCATGAGAAAAAAGACGTGGCAGATGCCGCATATAAATATATTTCGATGAAGGAATATGTATTTTTGAAGCTGTTTGGTGAATATGTCGCTGACCATTCGATGGCTTCGGCAACTGGATTGCTCAATCTGGAAAAGCTGGATTGGGACGACGAAGCGCTATCCGTTGCAGGGATTACCCGCGATCATCTGTCCAAGCTTGTGCCGACAACACAGATTATGAATGGGCTGCATGAAACGTATGCGAATGAAATGGGCTTGAGCACATCAGTACCGTTTGTACTCGGTGCCAGTGACGGCGTATTGTCCAATCTGGGTGTAGGTGCGATTGATCCGGGCGTAGTAGCGGTAACGATCGGTACAAGCGGCGCGATCCGTACAGTAACCGAGAAGCCAGTAACCGATCCGAAGGGACGCTTTTTCTGTTATGCGCTGACTGAGGATAAATGGGTCATTGGTGGTCCAGTTAACAACGGCGGTATTATTTTCCGCTGGATCAAGGACGAATTTGCTGCTTCCGAGGTGGAGACAGCCAAACGTCTTGGTCTAAGTGCATATGAAGTGCTAACTCGTATTGCTGAAAAGGTAGACCCCGGTGCTGACGGCTTGCTGTTCCATCCGTATCTGTCTGGTGAACGTGCGCCGCTGTGGAACCCGGATGCGCGCGGTTCGTTCTTCGGGCTGGCACTGCACCACAAAAAAGAGCATATGATCCGTGCCGCGCTGGAAGGCGTGCTGTTCAATTTGTATACGGTCATGCTAGCGATTGAGGAGCAAATCGGTGTACCGCAGAAAATTCACGCCACTGGTGGTTTTGCTCGTTCTGAGCTATGGCGGCAAATGATGGCGGACATTTTTGATCAGCCAGTTATCGTGCCAGAAAGTATCGAAAGCTCTTGTCTAGGTGCAGCTGTACTCGGTCTGTACGCACTGAAACGCATTGATTCGCTAGATGCTGTATCCAGCATGATCGGTACCACATACGAGCATCGTCCGTATAAGGATCATGCTGCGATTTACCGCGAATTGCTGCCGATCTACATCCGTATTTCCCGTAAATTCGCTGAGGATTACGAGGATATTAGTGAATTCCAGCAGCGTATGCTAGAAAAGCGTATCTCACCAGAGCCAGAGTCGCACGACCACGATCTGTAAGTGCATCGTATTCAAGCAGGCATGGTGTACTATGTTCATGCTTGCTCTGCAAGATGCAAAACCGGCGTTCCTTTGCGGATTATGCCGGTTTTTGCATGTTGTATGAAAGATAGGTAATGGGGATATTAGACGATTGTTAGTAGAAAGTTTACAATAAGGTGATTGTACATACATCCAGAGGAGTTGTCATTTTATGATTCAGTTACTACCGATGAATCCAGAGCAATTTATCGCATTTCGCGAATTGTCGATGCGCGAATACGCCGCTGAGAAAATTCAATCCGGTGATTGGAGTAAAGAAGATGCACCAGAGTTGGCAGAGGAGTCGTTTCAACGCTATCTGCCGGAAGGATTGAATACGAAGGGCGCACATATTTATCATATCTATCGTCAAGATGAAGAGCAGGAACCCATCGGTCATCTGTGGATACATGTAGATGATGCACCCGCAGGGAAGCTGGCGTTTATTTACGATATTCTTCTTTATGAAGCATTCCAGAATCAAGGCTATGGTCAGCAAACGATGCAGGCATTGGAACACGAGATGCGTGAGCAGCAGGTACAGCGTATCGGTTTGCATGTATTTGGGCATAATGATCGCGCCGTGCATGTATATCAGAAATCGGGCTACGTCATCACGGATTATACAATGGCAAAGATTCTATAAATGGTTCCTTCGTGCTTGTGTCCCATTCGGGCGAGCGCTCGCTCCATTCGCAAACAAAGGCTTGCTTCATCCGATGGATTGATCGGTGAGCAAGCCTTTATTTAATAGTACCATTTTGTACGATATCCCATTGGTATCATAATCATACCCATGTATCGCAGGTCAACGTACAACCTATCTATTAGTACCGATTACAGCGTTGTTGATGGCATTCGATAGATCAATGCTTCATACGGACGCAACACTTCCAGCTCTGACAGATCATGCTCATCCTCGCGATCCACTGGTCTGGAGAACTTAGGATAATTGCCGTGCAGCTTGATCATTCGCTCTGTACCTGCAATCGGTGTCTGGCTCCAATCTACGGATACATCCTCATCGGCAAAATTCAAGACCACCAGCCAGCGTTCTTCTTCCCATTCCCGTACATATGCCATAATCTGCTCATGCTCCGGTAGCAGCATGGTCAACGAGCCGTAGATTACAATCGGATTCATCCGGCGTAGTCGAATCAGCTGGCGGTAATAATGCAGCACTGAATCGGGATGCACAAGCTGATCATCTGCGCATCGTCCTTTGAGCTGTTCTTCTGGCGTAACTGGAATCCACGGCTCGGCTTCGCTGAAACCTGCTTGCGGTAGGGTGCAATTCCAAGGCATCGGTGCACGCGAGCCATCTCGGCTGCGTTTATGAATCTTGTCTAGCACCTGCTGTTCTGATTCACCGTCTGCCACCGCGCGCTCGTAATAACCAATCGTACCTGCATCGCGATAATCATCGATATGAGGATACAACGTATTCGGCAACCCCAATTCCTCACCCTGATAGATGAGCGGTATTCCCGGAATCGTGTGTAAAAAGGTTCCCACTAGCTTGGCAGCTTGATCGTAATGCTCACCTGCACCGATCACATCCGGCAATATGCGCGGATGATCATGGGTGCTCAAATACACCGCATAGCCACCGCGTCCATGTACACCATCATGCCATTTCAGCACTGATTCCTTCAATTCGGTAATCGACCAGTCACGATTTTGCCATGGGTCCTTAGCGTCTTTACCAATACGCATCATATCCATTGCCAGCACCATGTCCATTTCTCCGCGCGCTGGTGCTGTATAATTCAGCACTTCCTCCATCGTGACAGAAGGTGCCTCGCCTAGGGTCACAATATGATCATAACGGGCAAAGGTCTGCTCATGTAGCTCATGTAGAAACTCATGAATGCGCGGACCATTTTTATAAAATTGCTGACCGAGTGGATGAGGAGCATCTTCCGGCGCATCTGGCAGATCAGGATGCTTGGAGATCATATTGATCGCGTCTAGCCGGAAGCCATCAATGCCCTGATCCAACCACCATCGAATCATCTCGTACAATTCCTCTCGCAATTGTGGATGCTCCCAGTTCAAGTCCGGCTGCTTACGATCAAACAGATGCAAATAATATTCACCTGTCTGCTCATCATACGTCCATGCCGATTCGTCTAGAAAGGAGCGCCAATTATTCGGTTCGCCACCATCATCGCCGGGCGGTCGCCATATGTAATACTCCCGGTAAGGATTATCCTTGCTGCTGCGCGATTGTTGGAACCAAGGGTGCTCATCGGATGTATGATTAATCACCAGATCCATAATCAACCGAATCTCCTGCTCATGTAATCGCTTTAGCAATTGTTGAAAATCATCCATTGTTCCATAGCGAGGATGAATGCGCTGGTAATCCCGAATGTCATATCCGTTATCTACCATCGGTGAATCATAGATTGGACCGAGCCAGATCAAGTCGATACCTAGCTCTGTTAGATAATCCACCTTGTCCAATATCCCTTGCAAATCTCCCCAGCCATCGCCATTGCTATCCTTAAAGCTTTGTGGGTACAGTTGATACATGACGGATTCCCGCCAGTGTCGAAATGCCATGAATGTCCCCCCTTATCACAGGTTGAATTTGGAAATGAAGTCTAATATCCGTTAAACCTGCGAGTACGAGGCTAAACAAAACAACCGGACGCCACGCGGCACCCGGTTGTTTGATCATTGTATCATTTTGACCATGCGATAATACGGATGACCATGAACGAGAATTTGCCCGTCTTCTGTATAGCCCAATCGTTCGTACAATGCCTTTGCTCGCACATTATCTAGATCGACAATGAGCAGCAGCTTAGTATGATGAAGCTGCCGAGCAATCTGTTCAAATTCGTTAATAAGCAATGTTCCGATACCCTGTCCCTGATAATGAGGACTGACGGCAATGGAATCCAAGTAATATTCATCCGGTCGCGCTTCGGGAACGACCTCATCACCGGACAATCCTTGAGCGCGTAATTGCGCAATGATCGGTGCATCCAGCACAGCGATGTCATTGCCATGATATGCTAGAAAGAAACCTGCGATTTCGCCATCCCGCTCTAGTACATACACTTGTTCATAGCTGAGTCGATTGCCAGATTGAGTAAACCATTGCCCTAGCGTCTTCAGCATTTGTGCTGTGTCATTTGTTCCTGCCAGCATATTCCCAATATCACCGATCGCCGAATGCAGCAGCGG
Organism: Paenibacillus sp. JQZ6Y-1; assembly: GCF_040719145.1. Lineage (NCBI taxonomy): Bacteria > Bacillati > Bacillota > Bacilli > Caryophanales > Paenibacillaceae > Paenibacillus > Paenibacillus kandeliae. The sequence goes on along the minus strand of NZ_JBFDUZ010000001.1, from coordinate 3,140,868 downwards.
AATCACTGCGTCTACATCACTGGGCTGTGCCTGTCTCAAATACATCCTATCTCCTCCGTCACGATGATTGGCAGCATAGCGGTATTACGAATCTCACCCGTATATTGGGTATATATACATAGAACCATGAGATACAGGAATGCGAAAAGGAGCATCGATACCAATGATTCACTTGGAAATAATCGATGATCTCTTTTTCGCGCAATAGATCACTTGCTGCTTGCACTGCCAGTATATCACATCAACTGTGATCGTTTAAAAAGAGCAGGGTCTTCATGGAGCGAACATTGTGGCGCGGCATCGTCATATGTTTAAATGATAATATAGGCTCAAGCACGATGAACCGGAAGGATGGAGAACAGTCATGGAAAATACACTCATTCGTACACAATATGGAGACGTCCAAGGCGTCCGCGAAAATGGAACCGTCATCTGGCGCGGCATCCCGTATGCTGAACCACCGGTAGACAAATTGCGCTTTCAACCGCCCCAGCCACCACAAGCATGGAGCGGAGAACGCGATGCAACACGGTTTGGTCCTGTTAGCCCCCAGCAAGACAGCGAACTAGAAAATTCGTATCCGAACGGCATGCGTCCGGCGAAATCGGAAGATTGTTTATATTTGAATATTTGGGCAGCGGATGGTCCGACTCCAGAAACGCCACTACCCGTTATGGTTTGGATTCACGGTGGTGCTTTTATGAATGGAGCAGGCAGTCTGCCATTTTATGATGGAACGTCGTTTGCGCTAAATAGTGAAGTCATCGTCGTAACGATCAACTATCGACTTGGTGTATTCGGATTTCTTGATCTGTCCGGTCATGGACAACCGGAATCTGCTAATTTAGGCTTGCAGGATCAGATTGCCGCATTGAAATGGGTGCGCGATAATATCGCCGCATTTGGTGGCGATCCAGAGCGAGTAACCATTTTTGGTGAATCTGCTGGAGCAATGAGCATTGCGTCCTTGCTAGCAATGCCAGCAGCCAAAGGGCTGTTCCGCGCTGCTATTTTGCAAAGCGGAGCCTCACAGTTTACGACACCGGAAATGTCCCGTACCGTTACCGAGCAGCTGATCGCTGGATTAGGCGGCAGTTCAGGCGATCTATCTGTGCTATACGAAGCTTCGACTGAGCAGCTACTGCAAGCAGCAGAACAGCTGCGGCGCAGCGCAGGGGCATTGTCGATGCCATTCCAGCCAGTTCTGCATGAATCGACCTTGCCACTGGAGCCGCTACAAGCGATTCGTAACGGGTCCGCCAAAGACATTCCACTGATTATCGGTACGAATATGGATGAAGGTTCATTGTTTATGAATATTTCTTCCCAAGTGATGAGTAAGCCGCAAATTACAGGTTTATTGGAAACGATGACTGGGCTGAATGCTGGTCCATTGATTGAACAATATCCGATGACTGCGGAAGGTCAGGCACAGATCATGACCGACATGTTCTTCTGGCGTAGCGCGATTCAATATGCCGAAGCGCAATTGGAGCATGGCGATGTATGGATGTACCGATTTGACTGGAATCAGCCAGGGCATCAATTCTTCAATACTGCCACACATGCGAGCGAGATTCCGTTTGTATTTAACAATCAGCTGCTGCTTCAGCATATGGGTGTACAGCTGGATGAGCAAACCTTGAATATGGCAGCTCAAATGCAGCGCGCGTGGGCGACCTTTGCTCATACTGCGATTCCGACCACATTGGAGATTCCGTGGACCGATTATAATCGCCGCGAACGCAATACGCTAGTATTTGACCGCGTCATTGAGCTAGTACAGGACCCTGAATCAGCCAAACGTGTTCAATTAGTTGGCGAATAAACGTTTTTACGTATAGATGTCATCATACAATAGCCAGCTTTGCTCGGCACATTTCGTCTATATATACGCATAGTATATGAATCTAACTTTATCTGATGCCCAAGCGCAGACAGCGTATCTCGTACGCTCGTTCTGCGCTTTGCTATGCTTGCACAATACCGACTCAGCAGCATACAACAACGGATCTATACTGTTATTCTAGTACAAAAGAGACAGTTACTATACTCCATCCTGCACAAACGTGAATGCGCCATATACAGGATTGAGCAGTAAGTTCTATAAAAACGCTTCCGTTATTTGCCGATAAGAGTAATACTTAAAATATGTCAAAAGTTGCTGTAATGTTACATATTTACCGTTGATTCTGCATGGTTTGCTGTCGAACATACTCATTTGCTGGAGGGATTATTTTGTTAATACATATTGATGATGTAAAGCAGGGGGATCGGCTGGGCGCAGACGCGTTTAACCATTCTGGTGTACCGCTGCTCAAGCAAGGCACATTACTGACCGCAGAAGATATTACACTGCTGACACGCCATCAGCTGGATTACATTGATGTGGAAACAGGAGCAACCGCTCCATCGCTGAACGATCCAAGCGCATTGGTTGTACCAGATCTGATCGGATTGCCTGCTCAGCTAAAGAAAAATGTAGAGCTGTCGCTGCAAACGTATCAGTCCATTTTCCTTGAATCTCTAACACGCGGTAAATTCAGTGGTGATCTGACCGGACAATTGCTGGAACCGCTACTGCTCGATCTGGATGGCAAAAAGGATGTGGTATCGCTGCTGCTTATGCTGGAAGCGGAGGACGATCATATTTACAGTCACTCGCTGAAAGTCGGCTTGCTCAGCTATTACATCGCTGGCTGGCTCGGTCATACCGAAGCAGAATGCTATCGTATCAGCCGCGCGGGATATTTACACGATATTGGCAAAAGCCGTTTGCCATCTATTATCCGCGGCGGCAAGGACAGCATGAACGCATCGGAAATGAAAGAATATCGGATGCACACTCAGTACGGCTACGATCTGATCATGGAATCGCTAGGGGACAAGCCAACCGCACTCGTTGCACTACAGCATCACGAGCGTGGCGATGGAACCGGTTATCCTCAGCGACTCTACAAAAATGGTATTCACGCGTACACTCGCATCGTCTCGGTTGCCGACGAATTTATCAATATGGCAGCTGTGAACGAGGATGGCAGCAAGCAGGGGCTAGTCAGCATTTTGCAAAATATTTACGAATTGGGCTTCTCCAAGCTGCATGAAAAGCCAGTGCAGGCGCTGATCTATCATATGTCGCCTAATCTAGTTGGCAAGCGTGTTGAACTGGATAATGGTCAACAAGGTATAATCATTCTCGCCAATCAGACTGATATGTTCCGTCCACTTATACAAACAGGCGAAGACTTTATCGATCTGGCAAAAGAACGTCAGGTTAAGATTCGCAAAGTATTTATTTAACAAATGACTGAACAGACGCCGTCTGTCATCTGTTGCGTTAAGTGATTGTACTAAGACATGCCATTCCTATATTGGGCGATGCTTACCGATTCTACTCATCACGAATATACATACTATCTAGAAAAGATGGGGATACCAGCAATCCAATTCTGGCATATGTACCAACAAAATGTCTGCCTATTTGGCTACCATGAATGCACAGCAGCTCCGGTCTAACAGTCGGGGCTGTTTGTGTTTACGATAGATAGAGTTTATCAGCATGATCACGCTGCACATTGCGTAATGACGTCAGGTGGGCTACTATGTGCAGTATGGGTGAAAATGGAAAGGACGAACCAAATCCTCACCACATTAGGAGGCGGATGATGATGAGTAAACAACAAAAAGTACAGGCAGAGGACTTATACCGTTTTCAATGGATTCAGGAGCCGGTTGCCGATCCGACAGGGCAGCGTATTGTATATGTCAGCCGCCAAGTGAATGAGAAACGTACCGGATATGATATGCACTTGCGAATCATCAACACCGATGGCAGTGGCGATCGTCCGTTTACGTCAGGCTCTGGTGATCGCGCGCCAGCATGGTCGCCCGATGGCAGCCGTATCGCTTTTCTACGACCGAAGGACAAACAGTCACAGGTATGGATCATCCCGGCAGATGGTGGAGAAGCGACTGTAGCTACTGCACTGCCAGAGGGCGTAAGTACGTTCCAATGGTCGCCTGATAGCAAGCAGCTGTTGCTGACTGCGGAACAGGAAGCAGATACAACGTTGCATGCAGAACTTACATCTGCGGCAAAACAAGCCAGCAATGAGAACGACGATCCAATGAAGAACAATCAGCATGAGCCAGCGCAACAAGCAGAATCATCGTCCAAGCAAGAGAATGACGGTGACAAGCTGGAAGCGCTAGTGATCGACCGAATTACATACAAATCGGACAGTGGTGGATTGTGGAATGGACGTCGACAGCATCTATATGTGCATTCTCTGGATACGGGCAAAGGGCAATGGATCACGTCCGGTGCTTACGATGTACATGCTGCCGTGTGGTCGCCGGATGGACAGCAGATTGCTTTTGCGGCACATATGCCTTCTGAGCAGGAGATAGATCCTGATTTTGCACTAACTAATGATGTGTATACTATCGCAGTGGATGGCAGTGACTTGCAGCGGTGGACGAATGATGAGTACGGCGTGGCTTCGTTGCAATGGTCGCCAGACGGCTCCCAGATTGCTTTTATCGCCAGTGATGAGTCGTATCATAATGCGACATTGCTGCGGTTGTATGGATTGTCGCTGCATGATGGCAGCATTAGCTGCTTATGTGACGATTCCGAGCTAATGATCGCCAATGTGCTGGTTGGGGACACGGGCATCGGTGCCAATGCACGACCAGTATATAGCAAAGATAGCAAGCACATTTATGTGCATGGTTCAGCAGAGGGTGCAGTTCGTTTACTGCAACTCGAAGCGGACGGCTCTGGTCATACGGTCTTATTGGATGGAGCACGCAATATTCATTATTTTGCACCGCTTCATAACGGTACATTTGCTATCGTCTCGTCATCTCCGCTTCAGCCGGGCGAATTGTTTGTCGCTGATCCAGCAACGGGTACGGAGATGCCATTAACGCATGCGAATGACGAATTGCTGGATAGCTTGTTGCTGAGTACGCCACAGGAGCTTCAGGTGACATCCGTGGACGGGCATCCGCTACAAGCGTGGTTGATGCCACCAGTTGGTGTAGATTATGATGCAGATCATAAAGTGCCTACGGTATTGGAGATTCATGGTGGACCGCATATGATGTATGGATTCACTTTTGTACTGGAATTCCAGCTGCTTTGCTCGCAGGGCTATGCCGTTCTCTTTACCAATCCGCGCGGCAGTCACGGCTATGGGCAGAAGTTTGTGAATGCTTGTCGTGGCGACTATGGTGGCAGCGACTATCGTGATCTGATGACCGTTACCGATTACGTGCTAGAGCATATCGATTGGATTGATCCGCAGCGGCTTGGTGTTACGGGCGGTAGCTATGGCGGATTCATGACCAACTGGATTGTTGGTCAGACCGACCGCTTCAAGGCGGCAGTTACGCAGCGCTCGATCAGCAACTGGATTTCTTTTTATGGAGTAAGTGATATTGGATTTTATTTTACGGAGGATCAGATTGGCGGGAATCCGTGGGACAAGCTGGAGCAGCTATGGAAACACTCCCCGCTTGCTTATGCAGGCAATGTAAAGACGCCTATTCTTATTTTGCATGGGGAAAAGGATCTGCGCTGTCCTATCGAGCAGGCGGAACAATGGTTCACGGCATTGAAGCGTCTGGGCGTAACGACACGTCTAGTGCGCTTCCCCGAAGCGAATCATGAATTGTCGCGTTCAGGGCATCCGCAGCTGCGCATCCAGCGGTTGGAACAGATTACTGGCTGGTTTGAACAGTATCTCCGTTAAGCAATCTATTCAGATGGAGATGATAGAATGAAAGAAGTAACATCGTATCAGGATGGTCCTATTACGATTCGCCCGGCAGTGCAAACTGATTCCAAAACGCTATGGCGGCTTGCTTATGAAGAAGCTGCGCCAGAATGGAAAAAGTGGGATGCGCCTTATTATGAGCATGTGCCGCTCACATATGAGCAATTTATCGAAAAGCAGCAGGAGAGCTGGATCGACAATGATGCTCGTTGGGTGATTGAGGTTGATGGCAATGTCATCGGTATGGTGAGCTATTATTGGGAGCATCAGCCGTCATGGTGGCTGGAGATGGGGATTGTTATTTTCGATCCTGCCTACTGGAATGGCGGTTATGGCACGAAGGCATTGCGATTGTGGATCGGTCATTTATTTACGATTCTGCCGCTCGTACGTGTAGGGTATACTACATGGTCAGGAAATGATCGCATGGTACAGGTTGGCTATAAGCTAGGAATGACCATGGAAGCGCGTTTACGTAAATGCCGCCTCTATAATGGTGTATATTACGATTCTATTCGGATGGGAATGCTGCGTGAAGAATGGGAAGCGCGCGCCAATCAATAGAGGGTAGAGTGCAAACTGAATGGAACAAAAAAGACCTTGCTGACACATCGAATCGTTTGGATTCCTAGTGTCGTCGCAAGGTCTTTTTCTTTTTATTTACATTCCAACATAATTCATGAGAATCAGGACTCAGCTTTCGCCTTCAACCGCATCGTCCGAAGGAGTCATACCCGTATTATCTGTTGCTTGATTACTCAATTCGGGATGCTCCTGCAAATATTGCAGCGCATTGTAGATCATGACCGCTGCTTCTGCACGCGTAATCGGCTGCTTAGGATCAAAATTACCGCTGTCATCCAGCTCCGTCACATCCCATGCCAGTGAACGCTGAATCGCTCCCTGATAGTCAGCGGTGATCTTACTCTCATCTTTGATCGTTACAGGCTTCACGTTGATCTGTGGTAGATTGCCAGCCTTTTGCATAGCAGCAACGGTAAAGTTGGTAAACTGCTCACGTGTGAGCTTGCCAGATGGATCGATAGCGCGTGGTACTTCCAATCCGTTAACGGATGCAACGATAAAGGCATCAGAGTACCATACCCCATCTTTCACCTTTGTATAGGAATCGCTTGCTTTGGGTGCTTTGATGAATTTGTAATCGTCAAGGCTGAGATTGAAGCTATTCACAAGCATTTGCACACCTTGTGAAGAGGTGATGGTCTGGTTCGGCTTGAACTGAGTTGCTGTTACGCCGCTAATATAGCCACGCTCCTGTAAAGACTCAATCTTGTCTTTACCCTCTACATTATTCAAGTCGGTGAAACTGCTGGTTGCTGCTATTGCCTGCGTACTTAATGCGAACGTAAGTACGGAAGCAGCAGCGATGGCTGTCCATTTTTGCTTCATATTGATCCCCTTTCCTATTCATAAGTGTGAGCCTTCTTATTCCTACTGACGCGCATGCGACAAAGAAGGTTGCACTAATGATACTTTTAATTTAAAACCATGTAAATATGAATCAGTCTTACGGCATATGCCCTTTTTTCGTATTTGTCGACAAAGTTAGGGTACATAAACCTAGTTTTTGTCGACAAAAACTATGCGAAAAAGTCAAAGCAAATTCGACAAAACAGGTCTATCGATTCATTTATAGAAAAAACACCAGAATATGTATTTTAGGTATTTTCAATAGGAAGATTTGGGGGTATAACTATATTAACTTAATTACATTTGTAGGAACTACACATAGGAATTCCTAGGAAGCCAAACATACATCAGGCAACACCACTTTACATGACGAGAGGAAGCGTGAATGAATATGAACATCAACTTGAGCGTATATCACATGACACCATACAACCACCAACAATTCAGACCACAGGCAACTGTGACAGCAACCAAATCGGATGCGAGTGGTAACGGACAAAGTTTCCAAGAACTGCTGAACGCACAAATGGCAGGCAGCACAGGTATCACAGGTCCTCGTAGACGCTAATATTAAAATGATGATGTGATTACTAATGATGAAGAATCCAAAGCGGATTCATGATGACTATATCCTTGTAGATAAGCATCTATCACTTCATGTATATAGCAGCGAACAATATGTTCTACGTGCATAAATAACGTTATACCCGATACGGAACGATATATATGATCTATGTTCCGAGGAAAAGCTTACATAATGGGCAACTGTCTTTGCAGACAGGGGTCCTTTTTTATTATGATAAAAAGGAACTGATCCTAAGGAGGCTACATCATGGCACTGATTCAATGCGACTTTTATTCCGATGTACTTGGTTTGTCCACTTCAATGACCGTCATTCTTCCTCAGCAAACTCGTACCCAGATTGGTATGGAGGGCAAGGCAGGAGATGGCAAGCATCCGACACTGTATTTGCTGCATGGTCTATCCGATGATCATTCGATCTGGTTGCGTCGTACATCCATTGAGCGGTATGCGGCGGCATATGGACTGGCAGTTGTGATGCCGAATGCGCACCGCAGCTTTTACACCGATATGGAGGAGGGTGGACAATACTATACCTTTATCTCCGAAGAGCTGCCACAGCTGGCAGAGTCGTTCTTCCCGCTGTCTACACGCCGAGAAGACCGATTTGTTGCAGGGCTATCTATGGGGGGGTATGGTGCGCTGAAGCTTGGTATGAGCAAGCCAGAGCGTTATGCAGCCGCAGCTAGTCTATCAGGCGTGACCGAGCTTGAATTTATGTTTAATGTACGTGAGAATGATCCCGCATCGCTGGGTGAGATTCAGCGTATCTTTGGTTCATTAAAACAGTCCACAGGTACGGTTAACGATCTCTTTTATCTGGCGGAACAATTAGCAGATGAGAAGGCAACGCATGTACCAGCGTTATATCAGTGCTGCGGAACCGAGGATTTCCTGTACGAAGGCAATGTACGTTTCCGTGATCATGTGAACAAGCTGGGGCTAGAGCTGACGTACGAAGAGGAGCCGGGGGAGCATGAGTGGGGATACTGGGATAACAAAATCCAACGCGTGCTAGAATGGCTACCCTTGAAGAAGCAAGCGAAAGACTGATCTCGTATCACTTCTGTTGAAAGCGTTCTTTTAATGAATCTCAAAGCGCTATAGGTGAAAGCACACTATCTCATTCAAAAAGATAAAAGAAATGAATCCATATAGGAAGTCTCCTATCGTCCTATAGGAAGATGGTACGAAAGCTATTCATATCAAAAAGAGCCGATCTACGCGTATGTATACAGCGGATCGGCTCTTTTTATTGTTTATCGCTCTATGATACATCTCTATTCAAAGGAATCAGAATTACTAATCTGAGTAGTCAGAATTACTGAAGTGTGTATTCGTTTCGATAAGGACGAATCTCATAAATGAATCTTTGCAAAATAGAACGCCCTCGATTCGCCCTATGCTCTATGATCTCCTTACGCTTTCTGCGCTTCCATCTCCGGGTCTTGTACCAGTACGCGCTGCGTCGGAAATGCTAGCTTCACACCTTCCTCTTCCAGCACCTGCATCACATACAGATTGAGCTGCTGACGGTACATCAGATTGTCGCCCCATGCCGGAGATTTGGTAAAGCACTGTACCATAATTCCCAGACTGCTTTCATAAAACTCATTAAACTTGACCATGACACTGCCCGGTGCAATCGACTCGTCATGCTCCAAATATTCGGTCAAACGAGCAACTACCTTCTCAATCCGGTCGCCCGGCGTATACAGCGATACTTTAATATTAAAGAAGATTTTGCGCTTGCCCATCTGACTGCCATTCGTAATCGCAGATGCAGCAAGCTTAGAATTAGGTACAATGACCAGCGCATCAGTAAAGGTACGGATTTTGGAGCTACGGAATGTAATATCCTCTACAATGCCTTCGATATCCGGTGTAGAGATCCAATCGCCCTTGGAGAATGGCTTTTCCAGAATGATAATAATCCCGGCAATAATATTGCTAAGCGATTCCTGAGCAGCCAGCGCAATCGCCAGACTGCCAAGACCCATCCCAGCTACAACACCGTTAATGCTGAATCCCCACTCTGCGCCAATAATCGTAATGACAAGTAGAATGACGATAAACCGAATCACTTTGGACAAAAACGGAATAATCATACTGGACGCGTCCAATCCAAAGCGCTTGCCCGCGCCTTCTAGCAGTAGGGAGGAGGAGGCAGACACATTGTACAATCCCCAGCCGAGCAGTGCGACGCTCATACTGCGATAAAACCGATTCACATCCACTACAAAGCTCCATTGCTCATGCATAAAGTAGCGTAGCGACAAATACGTGCCGATTAAGATAAAAAAGTATTGTAGCGGCTTCTCAAACGCCTGTGCCCAGCGAATAAGCGCTGGATGGTTCTTAAACCGTCCGATCACAAACGCAAACAAATATCGTGTAAACAACTTGCGGAAGCCCAGAAACAGCGCCAAAATAACAAGTGATACGAGCAGATCAATCCAGCGTATATTGTAGTACCATTCTACTGCCCAATCCCAGATCCAGTTTAATCTCATACAACCCATCCTTTGTCTCTGTGTATTTATATAATGTTGATGGCTATACGTAGTCAGTCTTGCATACCTATGTACTACTATTACCCGTCTCATCCACAGACGACCAAATTCGTTTCAAAATATATTTCGATTTGGGTAAAAACCTCCATCAAAACAAAAGACCCACTTCGCAAGGAAGCAGGTCTTTGTATAAGGAACACTATGAATCAGTGTGCTGAGAAGAAGGGTATAAGCTGTTCATAGGTTCGATTGGTCTTAATATAATATGCAGTGTCTCGTAATTAGCTACGGGTTCTACGCATCGAACGCATAACCAGACTTACTACGAATACGAGGATTACCGCACCGATAATCGCTTGAATCAAGTAGAAACCGCCAACTTCTGGACCCCATTGACCCAGCAGCATGTTACCCAGCCATCCACCGATGAAACCAGCGATGATGTTACCGATGATACCGCCCGGAATATCGCGTCCTACGATCATACCTGCGATCCAACCAATAATACCCCCAACGATTAATGCCCATAACCATCCTAACATATCATTCGCCTCCTGAATTTAAAGTCAATATCTTAGTTAAGAGAGTTGAATATATTTGCTACTCATACCCGATGGCCATGTTATACGTTCCGGCAGAGTAGGAAAAATATTCAACAATCCGTCGTCGTTTATTAATTAACCAGCTATAACCAATTTAAACATTATGCTAAAAATTTAATAAATAGATGGCTTTGTTTTTTTAGTCGAAACCTCTAATAATTGGACTAAAAAAAAGGCTCGTGTTCGTTACGATGAACACGAACCCTCATGCAAGATAGCTAGATAGAACAAAGGATTAGGGCAACTTAACGGATATTGCCGTTCTCTTTCAGACGTTTAGCAATTGCTGCAAAATCTTCCTGCGAAATGCCCGGAGCAAATTCTTCCTCAACTTCCGGATATTCGGGTACAGGTACGCCTTCAGGGAAACCATGAATGACTTCAAGCGGCAGTCCATCCTCTGGATGCGTACCTTTCCAGATCTCGCCAATCGCTTTAAAATCTTCTGTACTGTGTGTATACAACTTCGTATGCACACCTTTTTCCTCGTATTTACGTGCTTCGTTAAACGACTTATTGCTAAGCGAAGGCACAGGTACAAGCTTGGTCACATCCACACCTGTGGCGATTTCCAATGCTTTCGCATAAGCGACCACATGCACGCCGCCGCGAACAAGCAGGAAGCCGACTACTTCACGAGCTGCCGGATGATCCGTCATTTCATATACCTTCATCTTATGCGTTCTCGCACCACATTCTAGGAAGAAGTTATGCAGTAAATCTTCTACTAGATTGCCGCTGTTAAACACATTGTCACCCGTCCACGGACGTCCCATCGAATCGCGTGGCATTGCGCCCTGCGCACCGGCGAGATATGGATAACTGAGTCGTACATTTTTGACCGAACCGAGCGGTGTATCGTCCGGTTCTTTGTATGTGGTGGAACCGGCTTGGATCTTGTTGATGCCATGCGCGACGAGTTCCACGTGTCCAAGCTCCTCCGCCGTGATGCTCGTTACGAGATCATAGAACGGTTTCAGCTTGGACTTGTTGCGGAAGTTAAACGACTGGAAAAGATAGTTGTTCAGAGTCGACATTTCGCCAAATTTACCACCCAGCAGTTCCTGTACCGCTGCTGCTGCATCTGGATCAGGACGGTCCACATCGGGAATTTGGATCATAATCTGGTCAAGACGTGTAAACATAATCATACCTCCAGTAGTTTTGGAATATAGCTCCGCACATAATTGATCTATGTACATCATTCGAAGCATACACAACCAATACCCTATTTTAGGCAAAACAAACGTTTTTAACATTTTATTACCAAAAATTTCATATATTCATGGAATAGCACAAAATCGAAAATGGCATGTCATCGTATTTTGAATCGGAAAAATGTATAATCATCATAGCAAGGGAGATTGTCGGTATGGCAGATGCTCCCCATACTAATGGAGATGTGGGATGAACAGCATGGATAATGACAAGCAGCGCCTCAGCGTCGAAGCCGCCCGGCTGTATTACCTGTCGGATTACAGCCAGCAGGAGATCGCCACCAAACTCGGCGTTTCCCGACCGACCGTATCACGCCTCCTTCAGCAGGCAAAGGAGAAGGGCTATGTCCGCATCGAGATTGTGGACCCGTTAGAGGATCTGGATGCACTCGGCGAACAATTGCGTCAGCAATTTGCTCTCGACACCGTGCATGTATGTTATGCACCAGTCAATGAATATAAAGAAATTCAAAAGCATATTAGTAAGCGTGCCGCGGATTATTTGCATGAAACCGTACAGGATAGCGACATTATTGGTGTGACATGGGGACGTACCATGTATTCCGTAGCGCGTCAATTGGAGCAAAAGCAAGTACGCGGGGTGGAGGTCGTGCAGCTTAAAGGCGGCGTTAGCCATTCGCATATTAATACATATGCGGCTGAAACGGTAAATCTGTTTGCAGAAGCTTTTCACACGAGCGCACGCTATTTGCCGTTGCCTGTTATTTTCGACAGTATTGAAGTAAAGCGTATGGTCGAAGAGGATCGGCATATCCAGCGGATTATTGAGCTGGGACGACAGGCGAATATTGCGATGTTTACCGTGGGGACGGTAAAGCAGGATGCGTTGCTGTTTCAGTTGGGATATTTTAACGCAGAGGAGCAGAAGTTGCTGCAACGTACTGGTGCAGGGGATATTTGCTCCCGTTTCTTCGATGCCAGCGGTGACATATGTAGCCCAGCAATTAATGATCGCACCGTAGGTATTGATTTGCCCGATTTGCGCAAAAAGGAGAAGTCGATTCTGGTAGCAGGCGGACAGCGGAAGATCGATGCTATTCGCGCGGCACTGGTGGGGAGATATGCGAATATCTTGGTGACGGATCAGTTTACGGCGCAGGCGTTATTGGCGGAGTAGGGGAGTTTACTTTATTTATGTTGCTAGCTGTGTATTCGCTCGCTTTATGGGTGAATATTGAATTGTATGTTAAGCGGATAGGATAAGTAGATAGTAGTGGATGTGAGTTTTGAGTTAATATGAAAATGCCTATAAAATGCAAATTATCGAATGAGAGTAGCCTTCAATCCATAGAGATTGAAGGCTTTTTTGCGAGGGATTTTATTGTGCTGATGACAATTCTTAATTGAATGTATAAAGACAAGCGCAGTTGTTCAAATCTAGCAAAGAACCATAATAGTTGTATCGACTCTCAGATTGTATTCCATCGGTATAGTAGAAACTGGATTACCAAGTGGAAATTGAGAAAATTGAAAACAGCTGGTTATTCAAAATAAGTTCTGCCATTTTTGAAAACTACCGCTATAATCGGATTACTGAGGATATGGAGACATTGAAGCTGTCTGAATATAGATATGCCATCATTTTCTCTATATATCTTCAAATTACTCCCAATCATTCGATAAGGAGGTGCATATATTTTATATTTTAGCTATACAGATGTAGCTACTTGGATATTACAAATTGTTCGATTCAAACGTATAACTATTTTTGAATCTAAAGGAGTTTTTGCACTATGAAAATAGAAAAGCATTCACCTGTCTCTATAAGTCAGAAAATTATCATTCTGGTTTGCGCTACTATGCTGGTATTACCCTCACTTTCTGCTTCCGCAGCTACAAAGCGAGTATACGAGTATAACGTGAATGGTCGATTGATCACGATGTATACAGCCACACAGAAGACAACGTATTCCTACGATAAAAACGGCAATCTGTTTCGCAAGCAGATTGAAAAAGGAGATTACAGCAGTATCATCACCGCAGCTAATACAAAATAAATATAGATTATCAGAAAAATTAAATACGAATGAACTGTAAACAAAGGGGATATCGCATTGAAAGATCATAAAACAAATAAAAATATAAAAGCATTTATTATTTATGTGCTAATACTCATTTTGAGCATAAGTACAATCGTTCCGCAGTTCCCTTCTACTAGTTTTGCTAAAAGTACAAGCATTACATCTATTCAACCTCCTAGCAAACAAGTCGCTCCATTAGATGTAGAACCTAATAGTTGGACCGTTGTTTCCAAAGATGTATATAGTAATGTGTATGAAGCTGACGATCCTGAAATGAAAGACGTATTGTCCAAGCTCTCTTCATTGGATCAATATCAGTTCCGAGGCTTCTCTACCTTCTCGATTCAAGAAGAATCGATTCAGCATCAAGGGCTTACTCAAGAACAAGTCAATTTTCTAATCTCCGATGGCGCTGAAGTTGTAGACGTTTACTGGTTAGAGTATCTGACACGTAAAACTGGTGACGATCCACTCGAAATGTGGAAACAATATGAGACAGGAGAATCAACGTGGGAGCAGTTAGAGGAAGGGTATGATTCCGGTACAGCATCATTACCTACAGTTACAGACGAGGTGTATACGGAGTCTATTAGCGATAACGATAGATCAAGTACTCAGACAGTATCGATTGCTTCGACATCAGAAGTAGATACTGACACAAAAATTGAAACGGCTTTTGATAATTTATTGCGAGAACAAGCTCTAGCAAGCAAAGTGAATGCTCAATATGCAGATACATCAGGCACGAAGGAAGAAGTCACACCAGGCATTGGCAATCTAATTTGGCAAGATCAGCAGATCCATTTGCCGGGAAGAGATGGATTAGATCTGAATATCGGGGTTACATATGATTCGAGTGAAGCTTCGGCTTATTATAAAGGTCATACTCCAAAAGGCGGAGCTACGTTATACAAAGGCAATCTAGCTAATTATAATTACAATTTGGGCGTGGGTTGGCAATTTCAATTTCCTTATGTCAGCGATGTAGGGACTTCTAAGCCGACCTATTATGATGGATTTGGTGGTACAACAGGAATTGATTTTGAAGCGAGTTTGATGGGAAGCCCTAGTGAAAGTACAAAACTGATTTACGAAACCAAAATTAGTAATGCACAAGGAAAAGAACGTCACTTTAAAAGTGGAGGATCATTCTCTAATGGTCAAGTTGGTTCGTACTACTTTATGGAATATGCTGATCAAAGAAAAGAATATTTTTCTGACAAAGGTAAAATTATCGGTATTGTGGATCGCTATGGCAATCAAATCACTTTTAATTATGAACCAGCTACAACATATGCAAGTGATAAAGCAGAGTATCTTTCTTCTATTACCGATACGATCGGACGGAAAATTGTGTTTCAGTATGACAACACGTTAAATCAGGAAAACTTCCAAGGTGAAAATGTAACCTTGATCGTTTATGATCCATCGGGTCGTGAGGTTCAACGAGTTGTTTATACGAAAAGTAGAATGGCATTAACAAACCAAAACCAAGGTACCAGTGATGGGTATGCTCCACTTTTATCTAAAATCACAAATAGTAACGAAGATGTCAAAACGTTTGATTATGATATGCAGACCAGCCAGTTCCGTTATTATGCAACGAAAGGATATGCCAGTCAGCCATTCGCTTTATTAAAAAACGTGTATTATCCGCGTTCTTCCACGCAATATGCATACGCGTTGGGTGCACATGATTTTGGCAAAAAAGGCGATTCAACAGAATATCGGGTCACATCAAGAGAAGATCAATTGCAAACCGCCAGCGGCTCTGCAGCGGTGGGTTATAATCATATAGATTATAGCTATACAGGAGATTATGCTGCTTACTTTGGAACCGATGAGCTTAGGCAAGCCTATCGTTATTCGCACACATCGACGACGAGTGATCATCAATCGACTACGTATGTATTTAATCGAATGAATCAATTGTTGTCTACAGAAGTTAGTGCAGATGGTTTGAAGAAAACAACAGAGAATGAAGAGTTTCACTCCTTGTTTAATTTGAAACCGACTCGAGTCAAAACAACAGAAACAGACGCAAATGGCGCGCAAATCTATTATGCAGCTACCTCCTACAATGATTGGGGTGGTGTACAGTCGCAGACTGACAACATGCCGTCAGAAGAGTTCAATCAGCCAGATACGAAAACCAAGCATACAGTAAACTACACGTACGAGGATACGTACAAGCAACTAATCAGCAAAACGTGGTATCAAAATAACAATAAACAATTAAGTGAACAGTATACGTATACGAATCTAGGACGTCTACAAAGCACAACGAATGCTGCCGGAGAAACAACAACGTATACGTATGAGTCATCTCCTGCAAATGCCAATCAGATCCAGCGGATTACAGAACAAAAACAGGTGCGCGATGGAGTCAACGCACGCAGTGTTACGGTCTTTGGTGCAGAATACGGATATGCGTATCCTACAGAGAAAACTAGCACATTCACGAATTATAACAAAACCACAAAAACCGTTCGTCAAACGATGACCTATGATAGCGGTACAGGCTTGCTTACAGAACAAGCCGATAGCGATGGTAACAAAACAATAACGTCATATGATGTGTTAGGGCGTCCAATCAAAGTAGTACAGCCCTCTATGACGAATGTAGACGGAACCGTATACTCGATTGAAGATCAATACACGTATACCAATCGGGCGTACAGTACAGAAGCAGATAGTACAAACGCAGGGATTTTAACATTAAGAGTGGATAGCTTACGTCAATATACAAATAAGACAACGGGAGTAGTCACTGTATTAAACAGGCAAGCTTCCTATTATGACGGTTTGGGATTTTTACGTGTGGAAGAAACGTATAATGAGAGTAATGGTTGGACGCGTTCTCAATACCATCCAGATCCTATGGGACGTACCATCTATGCAGTGGATGCCCTCGGTAATACACAAACGGCAACGTATGATGCTTGGGGGCAACAAAAGGAATACAGTGATGCGCAAGGCAATCTATATGTGACACAAAACCAACTCACTCAGCGTAAAATGGTACGATTTGCTGTCGCATCATCTGAGGTTGGTAATTATCGGAATAATGTAAATAATCCAGCTGTTCAGCTAAACTATGTGGAACAGTCGTTGGACGCTTATGGACATGTAGAGAAAACAACTGCATATCGTGATGGCGCATCGCGCAACGAACCACTTCAAGAAACCTATACTTATGACCTGACTGGCAACGTCCTGAGCTATACCGACCCGAATGGCAATCGGAATAGCAACGGAGTGACCACATCCTACACGTACGACGCACTAAATCGCCTAACGCTCGTACAAGATGCGATGGATCAGTCCAGCCGCTATACGTACGATGGACTGGGCGGATTATCCAGCGTTATCCTTAGCAACAACAGCGGGAAAAGCGAAACGTTGTACACCAAGAACTATAACGAACAAGGACTGCTTACCGATAAAGCGGATGCCGCTGGCAGCACAACACGAATGAACTACAACCAACGGGGCTTAACCGAACAACTCATTGATCGTAACGGGACAACAGCGAAATACACGTACGATGAACGTGGGCAACAAACAAGTGCGTATCTCAAAGCCTACAGTAGCAACTCATTAATGAGTGGTACATTGGAAACAAAAAGCATCTACGGCGCCGACGGCAATCTGCTGACGGATCGCCATGAGCTGTACATCAACGATGCCAAAGTTTCAACTCAGACGAGCACGATTGACAAACTGGATCGGATTACAAGCCTGACCTCAACTGCAACAGGCTATACCGCTCGTTTGGATGTCGGATATGATCCATTGGATCGCATCGCCAATCAGAAACATACCTTGAACGGCACCAGCTTCTTTACAAACTACGGCTATGACAAGTCTCGCCTAACGCAGGTACAAACCAACGGTGCACAAAGTCGGAATACGGCGAATACGGCGAATGTGCGATATGCCTACACACCACTCGGACAGGTACAGCAAATCACGTTCCCGACGTTGTCGGATGGCAGCAAGTTACAAGAAAGTATGAGCTATGATCCGCTGAATCGCCTGAGTAGTTTAACTAATACGAAAGGCGACACCATCTTGTCCGTCTATAGCTACCAGTACGACAACAACGGTAATATCACATCTGTGACGGAGCAAGTGCAGAATAGTGCAGCACAAACTTCCACGTATAGCTATGACAAACTGAACCGATTGAGTGATGTGAAACGTGCCGATGGCAGCGAGACGCAATATGGATATGATCTGAGCGGCAATCGTCTGACGCAAAGTGACACTCGCGATTTACCGGATGAGACAGCGGTCAATTATCGCTATAATTTACAAAATACGCTCATTTCGGCGACGACCGATAAAGCCAAGACCCTATTCGACTATTTGCCCGATGGATTGCGCTGGAAGAAAACAACGGGCAGCAAAGTGACACAGTACAGTTACAATGGTGCCGATCAGGTGATTGGAGACAAAGCTAGCAACGGAACCGTATCCAGTTATGTACGTGGCGATCGGGTGCTGGTTAAGAAAGATCTGACGAACCAGAAGGACTACTATTATCTGTATAACGGTCACGGAGATGTCGTACAGATGATCGGCACGGATGGAAGTGTCGTCAACAGCTACCAGTATGATGAGTGGGGAAGTCTAACCCAGCAGAAAGAAACGGTGGGCAATGAGTTTAAGTATGCAGGTGAGACGTATGATACAGAGACCGGATTGTATTATTTAAAAGCGAGATATTATGATCCAGCTCAGGGACGGTTTTTGAATGAGGATACTGTAGAAGGACAGATTGATAGTCCACTTAGCTTAAATATGTATACGTATGTGAGCAATAATCCATTTAGTTATATTGATCCAACGGGCAATGCGCAATATGGAAGTATGCAGTATGGAAATTATGCACATCATGCTCTAGGTACGATATTCAAAATTATTAATTTATTTACTCCAAAGGATGTTGCTTTTACAGAAGTTCATGTAAATCAAACTAATGGTAAAAATGGAAGAGTAGACTTATTACTAAAAACTGGAGCAAATCAGTATGAAGTTTATGAAATAAAACCAATGAGTTATCACAATAATTCAAAAAAACAAGCTTCTGCTCAAAGACAATTAAATAGATATGTTACAGGCATAAATGTAAATGGTGTACGTGGTGGTAATGCATCTGCTGTTAAAGGAACCACTTTTAATCCTAATAATTTAACTATTAATGATCCTTATAATTCTAACAAATTAATACGCTATAGAACTTTTGAAGATGAGCCTGGAATGATTTACTATGAGTCAATAGATAATCCCAATCCTCAAAAAGGATTTAAAGTTGTACCAGAACCCAAATTAAATCAAATTTGGGATAGTATTTCTGACTTTTTTGATCAAGATTATCATCCTGATGGAGTACCGCTACCGAACGGCTTACCCCCACTTGGAGGAAACAAAAGTAACTCGAATAACTTTTTTCCTATACCATTTCCTAGATTTGCAATATTTTAAAATGAAAGGATTGAAGATTAAATGAGAATCTCAAAAGTTATAAAGCAAACAATGCTTAAAGAACTTGAGAAAATGAACTTCAAATATCGATATCATCATAATCGATGGGAATTTAGTAGAGATTGTGGCACTTATACTGAAACTATAACTATTGATAAAAGTGACTGGATTGAAAATTCGATTAGAGTAGAATTTGGTAATGGGGAAGAATCGATTACGAGTTTTAAACTTATGAAAATCGATGGAGAACATTGGTATACCTATCAAAATGAACAAGAATTAAAACAAATTTTGATAGGTATAGTTGAACTAATTAAAACGCATGTTTTAGATTGGTGGGCAAACAATCGTCCGAAGAATATATATCCCTCTAAACTGAAAAAACTATTAGAAGAATATTCTAAATACCAAAATCTAATGTATGAGTACAACTTAAAGTCCTTTTCGCCAGACGATCTACAGAAAGCTGAAAATTTATTAACTCTCGATGCAGAATTGGATGTTATATTAATGGTTACTTATTTTTTAGGTGAAATGATAATTGCAAATTTAGAAGGTCAATGGGAGTATAGTGAGCCAGGTTTGTTTTATATTAGCCATATAGGAGGAAATAGATCTTTTAAAAAAGATTTATTTCGCGAAATATATCTTTGTCAAAATTCTAATAATAGCTTAATGATATTTTATAAGTCGCTCTCCGAAACTGTACACATTTTAAACAATCAGTAAATGATTTGATAACCTGATACTATAAGTAAACCATATGTTCTAGGTCAATGAAATTGATTCAGAATGTATGGTTTATTGTGGATATAATGAGAACACTATTTTCGTCCACAGAAATAAAGTGTTCATTATATGAATACATTAGAGAAAAAATGGATATTTTTCAGTGATTTATCAGATGATTTAAAAGAATTAGCTCGTACTGAAATTCGTATAGATGGCGTAGAAGTTCCAATGAGTAAAAGAACTCTAGACATTAGGGTTCCTCAAGGTTATGCTGACTCGATTGATTTAAAAGGACTTTTACAAAAAGCAGGCAAAATAACAGTTAAAGTAGAGGAGTTTTGACTTGAAAGAAGAATTTAGTCTTAAAATCAATATTGAAACTTCGAATATTACAGGATCAAATATCATGAAATGGTTAGATAAAGCTCCGTTTTTTGAGGTCGTGTCTTTTCAAGCGGATGATATTAAAAAGTATAAAAATCCCACTAATTGGGAAATAGTAAACTTGAATGAAGTTTTTATGGATATCGAAAAAATTTCTTATCCTATATTTTTAACTTTTAAAGATGATTACAATAATTCTTTACTATTAGGTATGCACGAAAACTATTCTTTTTTATTATTTAATATTTATGATTTACAAGGAGCTGATTTACAACATTGGATTAAGTATACTAATTCTTTTTTTGAAATAAACAACATCGGAGTAGTAGCTTGTTTTTATCCAGAGGATGATCTTTTTTGGCAAAAAAATGTCGATCCAGGTCAATATAAATTATATGGTAAATCTTTAGATGGTCTTACATTGCGTCCTTTTAACAAGGTTAGTAGTTTGATTGATGTTAGCTCCCTTCCTGGTTATCCAAACGAGTTTGACAATTTGTGGTTTGGTTCCACTTGGAAAATGATTTATGGAGAAAAGTACTTTCAATTTTTATCCCGTGAGAAGTTACTTTCTTATTCGAATGCTTATGAAGTAGAGCAATTAAACAATCAAGCAATAAGTATTACTTTATTTGAAAATCACAAAAATTACTCTACTGATAAAGCTAGATATATTCAAAAGGAATTTAGAAATTATATGGAGATAGATCAGATTGTAGATGTACTTGAGAAAACTAGATAAATATTTAACTTGAAAATAATATAGAAAGGTGGCAACAAATCCTGAAGAAAACTATAGATTTTATGATATATCTTGCAATTATACTTTGTGTTACAGGCTGTAATTCAACATCTAATGACAAACAACATATTGAAAGTATAAAGGAGTTAGGAAGTATGCAAAATATATCAGTTCAACAACAAATTATTGGAAAATGGATAGTTAAAGATATTGTCGCTAATGCTCGTATTACAATGGTAGACAAAGCTAGCGTTGAGAAATGGAGAGGCTCATTTTTTGAAATAAACGAAAAAGGAATTGAGACTGAACCTTCTGTTACAAAAGAACTGTTATTAGCGAATGATCAAAATACTACACCTGTTTTAGAAAATCCTTATTATGATGTTACAAATATTAGTGAAATTGAAGAAGAAGCATCTGTCTCGCCTTCTACCAATCAACTCGGTTTCCAGGGTACAAATATATATCGTATAGATATTTACAAAGATAAGGATTATGAAGATCAATGGAGTTTAGGGATATTACTATTTGATCCATCAATGCCTGATAGATTAATTCTTTCTAGTAATGGATTTTATTACGAATTGAAAAGGTGAATTGATTAGAAAAGATGAGCCTTTGGAGTAATAATGTTATTTCAAAAGGCTCATCTTTTTACAATGAACGATAGGATTATAAATCCTATATCAATTTTTGAATTGTAGTTAAGAGGAAAAGTAGAATATATTTTTAAGAGATATAGATGGCATCAATATTGGAGGAATTATCTATTTTATTATTTATAGTTGCATGTTTTTTATAAAAAATTATAAGAAGGTAATATGGATAACAACATTTTTATTTTCGAGGAAGATTCATTATACATTGTTGATTTATTGAAACTTTGTATTGAGAAAAAAGGTTTTAACGAGAGCGTAAGAACAGAAATAAATAAATTTTATGAGACAAATTACGAAGATGAAGATCCTCAAATTTCCGAAAAAATTGCAAGTGTATATATGGCTTTTTTAGGGAAAACTGATTTTAAAAATTTGGATAGTGATGCCAGTAAAAAACATTTAAGATTATTGCTTTCTGAGTTAGAGAACATTGAAGAAGAAATTAATGCTTTATGAAAAAGAGTGAGATACGAGCGTTAAAATGCATTAGTGAACTAAATATTTTTACACAGTAAATAAAAGGAATTTGTTTAAGAATTAGTTTGATTCATTTCAAATTTTTATAATTATTGAATGTAAATTACAGGAAGAACCCTTAATCAAGTGTAGATACATGATTAAGGGTTCTCTTTTTAGTAATTATTAGATTGAATATACTACTATCGATTTATAAGTTTAGACTACCAATAAATAGAAAAAGCAAAACGTTGTACACAAAAAAACTACAACGAACAGGGACTGCTCACCGACAAAGCGGATGCCGCTGGCAGCATAACACGAATAAACTACAACCAACGTGGATTGACCGAGCAACTCATCGACCGTAACGGGACAACAGCGAAATACACGTACGACGAACGTGGGCAACAAACAAGTGCATATCTGAAAGCCTACAGCAGCAACTCATTGATGAGTGGTACATTGGAAACAAAAAGCATCTACGGCGCCGACGGCAATCTGCTGACGGATCGCCATGAGCTGTACATCAACGATGCCAAAGTCGCGACCCAGACGAGCACGATTGATAAACTGGATCGCATCACGAGCTTGACCTCAATTGCAGCAGGATATACCGCTCGCTTGGATGTAGGCTACGATCCGCTGGATCGGATTGCGAATCAGAAACATACCTTGAACGGTACCAGCTTCTTTACGAACTACGGCTATGACAAGTCTCGCTTGACGCAGGTACAAACCAACGGTGCACAAAGTCGGAATACCGCGAACACTGCCAATGTGCAATATGCCTATACACCACTCGGGCAGGTACAGCGAATCACATTCCCAACGTTGTCAGATGGTAGCAAGTTACAAGAAAGTATGAGCTATGATCCGCTGAATCGCCTGAATAGTTTAACCAACACGAAGGGCGACACCATCTTGTCCGTCTATAGCTACCAGTACGATAACAACGGCAATATCACATCTGTGACGGAGCAAGTGCAAAATGGTGCGGCACAAACCTCCACGTACAGCTATGACAAGCTGAACCGATTGAGTAATGTGAAACGTGCCGATGGCAGCGAGACGCAATATGGATATGATCTGCGTGGCAACCGTCTGACGCAAAGTGACACCCGCGATTTGCCGGATGAGACAGCGGTCAATTATCGCTACGATCTAGATGATCGTTTGATTAGTGCGAGTAGCGACAATGGAACAACCAAGATGCAGTATTTGCCAGATGGATTACGATACCAAAAAACACAAGGAAGTAAAACGACACGTTACATGTATGACCATTGGAATCAAGTCGTCTCCGATCAAGTATCTGCGGGTAGTCCATCAACTTACATTCGAGGCGACCGGGTATTAGTAAAGAAAGATTTAACCAATAAAAAAGATTATTATTATTTATACAATGGGCATGGCGATGTTGTTCAACTTATGGCGACAGATGGTACTATTGTAAATAGCTATCAGTATGACGAGTGGGGCAATACGAAGGTTCAGAAAGAAACCGTAGCTAACGAATTTAAATACGCCGGTGAAACATATGATGCGGAAACAGGATTATATTATCTCAAAGCTCGATATTACGATCCTGCTCAAGGGCGCTTTTTAAATGAAGATACGTATGAAGGACAGATTGATAATCCGCTTAGTTTAAATGTGTATACCTATGTGCACAATAATCCATTAATTTATGTTGATCCCAGTGGTCATAGCTCAGATCCTACGCAAGAAAGAGACACCGAGGGAAACTTCAGTGGTGGCGTGAGTGCATCAAAGGGCGGCAGTAAAAGTGGGGGTAATGGAAAAGCTAGTGGTAAAAATAGTAGCAGTGGTAAGTCCACTACTTCTTCTAATAAAAGCAATAAAACAGATAAAGATAAAATAGAAGAATCGGATGTCGTTATAGAATCAGATAGTGCCACTAATGCAAGTAAACTTGAAGAAGAAAAATTGGCTCAAAGACAAGCAATGAACGAAAAGAATGATGCTTGGAAGTCTAAAATTATTTATCCTAGTAAACCGCATACAAATAAAACCTCTGGTCATTGGGAGGCAATGACAGAAAAAGCAGAGGAATTAGCTAAAAGTGATAATATAGTAAAAGTTTATTTGAACAAAGGAATTGGTAATGAGATACCTGGCGCAAGTCCCAATAGGCGTCCAGATGTAATGGCTGTAAGAAAAGATGGCAAAATAGATCAATATGAAGTGCCAAGCAAAACAGACAATATTCCAGATTTAATTAAGCGTATGGTAGACAATCAAAAAATTATGGGTGAACGGGCTGGAGATATTTACATTTTGCCTGCGAAAATTCAGTGAGGAGAACGCTTATGCATAATTTTTTAACTACATCAATTGTTTTATATGGAGATATTAATAACAAAGACTCATCAAAATGGAGAGAATTTTATTATTCTTCTAGAGAGTTGATGCAAATGATTGAAGTAAAAGCTAATTATGTTGGTATTAGCGGAGAATCATTTAAAAGTAAAAAAGTTTTAGATATTCAGAGAGTACAAAAAAAAATAATTAAAGCATTAGATAATAGTAGCGAAATTGATTCTTTTGCTTTATATTCTTTGCCTGAAGGATTTACAACAGCTGTATTTGATTACGATTGTTATATCTGTCGTACAAGTTCAACTATGCCTTCACATATCTTGATTACTTTTTCAAATGAATTATTTAAGAATGTAGACTTAGAAAAAATAGTATCAAAATTTAAGGGATATATTAATTTTCAATCAGGACAAGTTTTTCAATTATCAAATTTAGAAAGCCCTCAAATTTATGCTTTACAAACAAACTCTTTAAATACTTTTAAATCTTTAAAAATTATAAAAGAAATCAATTAACTATTAATAATTTAGGGATTTGATGATTTTATTGTTGAGTTATTTTTAGATGTATCTTTATATTTTACTAGAATATTTAGTGCAAAATCTTATAAAAAACGTCAATCAAGCTTTAATGCTTAATTGACGTTTTTTTATAAGCATACAAAAGTTCATACAATCAATAGCAATCTGCTGACGGACCGCCATGAGCTTTACATAAACGATACTAAAGTTGCGAGCCAAACCAGCATGAACGACAAACTGGATCGGATTATAAGCCTAACCTCAATCGCAACAGGTTATATCGCTCGATCCGCTGGATCGGATTGCGAATCAGAAACGTACTTTGAACGGCACTAGCTTCTTGACGAACTATTTCTATGACAAGTCTCGCTTGACGCAGGTACAGACGAACGGTGTACAAAGTTGGAATACGGCGAATACAGCTAATATGCAATATGCCTATACGTCACTCGGACAGGTAGAGCGAATCACGTTCCCGACGTTGTCGGATGGCAGTAAAGCGCGCCGATGGTAGCGAGACGCAATATAAGTATGATCTGCGCGGCAACCGTCTAACGTAAAGTTAAAGTGATACCCGCGATTTATCGGATGAGACAGCTTTGTCTCTAATCACTTGACGAGTACCCATTGTAGCTGTACTGTGTCACTTGCTACCGCTTGTTTTCTTGAAACGTAATCCGTCTGGCAAATAGTCGAACAGGGTTTTGGTTTTATCAATCATGGCGGAAATGAGCGTGTTTTGCATAGTGTATCTGTAATTGAAATCTAGCAACGGAACTGTGTATAGTTATGTACGCGGTGATCGGGTACTGGTGAAGAAAGACCTGACGAATCAGAAAGATTAATATTTCTTTATTAATGGATGGAATGATACGTTAATAGCTAGCGTAGAAGCTTTTGGGCTAGGAGGAACTAGTTGTTGCTAATGATGGAACAGTTGTTACAGTAATTCTAAAAATAAATTCGATGATGCTGATAAAGAATTATCAAATCTTTATTTGGGAGGTGAATAACTATAAATGAGAAGCACTGTTATCTATATAATTAATGAGTGGAATCCAATAAACATCTATCCTTTACTACAAGACGAGTATTTATATGAAACGCAAAAATTTTAGACGGAGCACAGCCTAATACTACAGTCGATAATTTAGCGGATTATATATTTGAAATATTTAAAGAATCTTCCGGTAAAGAATTTGATAGAAATATCGATGATTGCAAAATTATCGCAAGAAAAATTCTAGAATTGATATACTAAATGCAATATATAGAATCAATAATTCTAAAATGAACCCATGATTTTATAAAATCACAGTCATGATCTGTGCGGGAGCGTCTAACACCAATTTAAGAAGTGGAAAATCAAGGAATCATACTTGAGAATATGTTGAACCAAGTAATAAAGCATCTTATGTTCTACCTTACAAAATAAAATAATAGGTGATAACAGTGGGGAATCAATTATTTTCAAATATTAATTTAGATGCAATAGAATTCGCTAGTAATGGAAATGAAATTAAACTCAAGTTTTTAGATTCCATAAAAATTGAAAGTGAACATATACTTGAATTAGTGTGTAAAAGGGTCAAAGAATTTAGGATGGAAGTTGATTTGGATGAAATGGATGAATATGTACTCCCCTTTTTTTTTTTTGTGATATTAAATTAGAAAAAATTTATGACAATAACCAAAATCAATTAAATTGTGTTATCTACAAATTACAAACTTTTGGCGGAGATATGGAAATTCTTATTCTATGCAATGATATAGAGGTTTGGAGAAAGTAGATTTTTAGATGAATTTTGGAGCTATGAATTTTCTATGATCAAAAGTATAAAAACTGTGTATATTGATGATGATAAAGGAAATATTTTTTCATTATAGGAATTTAAAGAAAATATTTAAATGGAGTCGATAAAGAGAGTCTGTAATTTAAGTGGATTATATTGGAGACTCAATGATGTTTAAAAGATATCCGAATCGTATGAGTAAAAGCTCTTTAAAGAATGTTTTATAACAAACATTAATCCTTTTACTGGTGAGACATGTGGAAGAAATGTAGGTACACATATTCTATTAGGAGAGTGATTATTATTAATAAATACATTTTAATTGATTTAATATTAGATGCTAATACAACCGATGTAGAAAAAGATGATGCTATTATTGAATTAGGAGAACATTTTTGTGATTCTGAAATGGTCGATTTTTTAGTAGAGTTATCAAATGATGAGAAGGTTGATCATATGCTCTCAGCAAGTTGTAGAGAATCTATAGCACATATATGGTTACATAGTAATCATATTGAATACGATAAACTTTTGAAATTAATTGGGTCAGATTAAATGAAGTCCTTTCAATTATTGAATCAAACTATCCTGATTGGTATGAAGTTTATTTAAATTTAATAAAGCAACAATGAGTAATTAATAAGAATGAATTCTATTGAATATATTCGATAATTTCTTTTCATTCTGCAAAATATGCTCATCTTCGCCAAGATAAACAAAGATAAAATACTGTTTAACTACCTGCCAGATGGCTTACGATAGAAGATAATAACTCGTAGCAAAATAATGCAGTATATTTACAATGGTGCCAATCAGTTGATTGCAGACCAAGCAATGGAATGGTATCCAATTATATACTTGAGATCGGGTACTAATGAAGGTGAATTTGACGAGCCAGGCTGACTATTATTATCTGTATATTAGTCATGGGTATGTTGTACAGATGAAAGTGTCGTTAATGGCTACCAATATAATGATTGGGGAAGTCTGAAGTAGTAGAAAGAAATAGTGGATAATGAGTTTAGATACGCTAGCGAAACGCATGATGCAGAGATGGGATTGTATGATCTGAAGGCGAGATAAATGAAGTTTAAAAATCGTAAGAGCAGCAATTGCACTTCTAAAAGGATTAGTTAAACTGACGCCAGCCAGCAAAAGACCATTACCAGCATATTAAAAGGAAAGGTAGAGGCAAATATGGAAAATCAGAGTATAGCAGAAATTTATCAAAAGCCCAATTTTGAGCTAGTTCAAGGATTAATATTTAATTTATATGCTACATTTGATAAAAAACTTGAACAATTCTATTATGACCAATTATTTGATATGATCGACCATTGGACATTTCCTTATAAAAATCAGTATATTAGACCTTTTCATGTCACAGAATATAAGATTAAAGACAATATGTTTGATTTCACAATAACTGTAAAGAAACAGATACATAAGGTGGATATACTAAGATTAATGATTGAAGACTTATTATTTGCTTTTAATCATGCAGAATATTGGATTACGAAATTGGAATGTTCACTCTGAATACTTTTAGCATATTATTTACTTGTCTATAGTAAAGAACAGTCAGATGTATCAAACTAGAACATAGATAACAGGAGGGAAAATGACTTTTCAATATCCAATCATGACTCCACCATTCGAAGTTGTAGGCTTTAAAGAAATGAACAAAAAACAAGCGCAGCAGTGCCTAGAATGGTTTGTAAGCGAAATTCCATCAAGATTAGAAATTTTGAAACATGCAATAGAAGAGTCGGGGATTCAAAGAATGGAGCAATTTGATATGACTCCTCAATCTCTAGTACCACTCTGGGATTGGCTGAAAGTACGTATCAATACTGTACCTTATACTCCTGATGAAAAAAAACAATTACAGGATGGATTACCTTCATGGATAGCTGAAGATATTAGAGACTGGAAACTGGATATTTCTACAATTGCATTAGCAGTGGATGTATCTCTATATTTTGGTCAAGTGTTTTTAAACAAATACTCATCTTTAAAGTGGGGGGTTATAACAAAACCTAAATCTTATATTTATGTAAATAAACCTACAATAAAAGGATTCAAAAATGGACCACTTCATCCGCCAACAATTCTCACTAATGTATGTAGTTCATATGCGGATGGAAATTTCAATAAAAGTCTATTGTCTTCATTTGAAGTATGGGAGAAGTTTATTTAATGCGATATTCATTTGTAGAAATACCATATACCTAAGAAATATGTAGTATATACATCATTAATGTGAATGATTTACCAATACAGTCATTATAAAAAGGAGAAGTACTATGTGGCTTGTCTTTCTCTGTATGCTGGTAGCTTATCTGATCCAGCGGCATCTGGATCATAAAAAATCTGCTAATGAGGCAACTATAACAGTACCAGACGTATCGATTTCATCGAAGTTGTTGAAGGAGCATGAATCGGATACGTATGATCTTACTTACAAATCGGCTTGGATCGCTATTCATAATGATGCAGTGAATAGTGAGAATCTAGAATATGTATTGAAATCGCATGATATACAAGCTGAAGTATTGCTATTCCAACCAACAAATGGCTGGACGATTCTTTCAGCGGAGGAATTACCAGATTTAAACGAGACGGAACATACTATAGTATTGCTCGATATTTTGGAGGAGTTAAGTAGTCGATTAGGGGAAATACAATACTTTGCTAATCATCGAACGGTTCATTATTATGCTTGGGCAAAGTTTGAAGATGGCAAGATGAAACGTGCGTATAGCTATGAATGGGATACTATGATGGATGAAGGAGAACAAACGGCTATTGAAAAATCGATTTTCCCTTCGTATATGCATAATGGAGAATTGCTGCCGGATGAGGAATTGGTATTGAAGATTGCAGAGGAATGGAGTTTTGTACCAGAAGGTATGATTTTGAGTAAGCGACTTATCCTTTATTAAATATAGCAAGTTTAATCGAAGATGAAATGATATTCTGGATCAGAAAATATGAGGTGGAAAAGGAATCTATCGCCAACGAGTGGTACGTGAGTGATGGTGATTTATTTGAATCTATTCATTTAACAAATATTAGAGGAATATCTGAATTAGAAAGTGTATTAAGTAGATGGCTAGACGATTATTCAAATTTAGAAGTAGAATGGAAAATCGATAACCCGTTATAGAATCTTTTTGGATTATGATTACTACATAAGCGAATGGTGAGATGACTTTATGAATCTAAAATGTATTTTGCTCGACAGTAGCAGTTCCATCCATCAAGCCATTTGTTCATATGTACCTGAAGTCAGAACTTTCAATATTGTGACAGAATATATGTCAGATGAATGTATTCCTTATAGGGTGAATACAAGTGTTTGTGTATGGCTGACTGCAACAGGTACACTAGGCGAGATTGAGCTGATTTATCCTCGACAAATTTCTGAACAGATCGTGTGGGCAAGTAGTAACATCAAAACACAAAAAGGTCGTCCTTATTTTAAAGACTTTGAATACGAATATGAGAACGTGGTAGTAGAAGTGTCAGAAGAGCAATTTGTTATATGGCTGAACAATAATGGTGTGATTGATCTAGAGGTCGAGGCAAATAATATACTTTACCTTTTCAATTATAATCGTTTGGTTGGTTTATGCGTAAAGGGATACGAGACGATAACATATAGCTCAAACCAATAATTTTGAGAGTATGTAGTATTCAGAGGATTTTAATTCGTGAGTTTAAAACTTTACATGGTTAATGAGAAGAGTATGTCACTACAAACTGTCAAAGATATTATAGCAATCATTAAATGATATGAATGCTTTTGAAAAGGACTCATTACCTATAACGATTGAAAAAATATAAAAGCAGCGTTCAATGGAGGGAAATACTTGAACCCAGACAGAATGGTAAGATTCGGCATTATAAACGACGATGACGACAAGATATTGGCATATGTTGGTGGGTGGTCTATTGTAGATTTAGAAGGAGAAGATGAGTACCAGTTCACATTTAGCGATATTCAGTGGATGCCTTGTAATTACAACAGTTCTTTCATCATTGGAAACCTACGATTAGGGATTTTAAGCAATACCGGGCTTCCGATTGGAGAATACTTTGTTCCACTAGAGAAACTAACAAAATGGCGTGATCTTGGCGATCAAGAATGGATACTAGATACCGCTATGAACGAGGCTATAAGTAGGGAAGAAGTAGATATGTGGGAACTGCTTAGGGATCAAAACGATTTGGCTCCCTATCTCTGGCTGTCATTCTCTCAGCATCAGCGAGAGATCTGGTTGAAAATCGTACGATATCACTCGTTATATCGCCATATACATACAGATCAATCATCTGTTGCAGGTGAAGGAATGCGCTCTTTTACATTGGATATGCAGCATGTGCAAGAGAAAGTCTCTTTCTTTTTAATGCTAGGCGAATGCTTAAATGGACCTGCTAGTTATTATGGAGTGGGGCAGGATAGCTTGCAGGATTGTTTATACGGTGGGTTTGGAGTGGCTCCGCCTTTTAGATTGCAAATCTTGCATGCTCCAGATAAAAATATGTCTATATCAGACACTTTCGGCAAGGAATTTTGGCAATGTATCGAATGTCTACAGCATGCTGGTGTTGAAGTCGCGATATAGCCTTAGCCACTATTTAATTATAAACGTAAACCACAAGTTGAAGACAGCATTCCTAAAACGGAACTCTTCCAACGAAGCCATATCCTCAACCCATATGCGAATGTAAAACCTCATGTGGGTTTTTGCTATGCCTATTTCTATATGTATCATTTATTCAAGATTTACGTAGCATAATGCCACAACATAAGAGTAGAAATGTATTTTCATGCACTTCCATTTATGTCTTTCCATCGTTCACTCATTCCTCACTTCTTCCCACTACCCCCACCACAAAATCTTCACGTGCTATTCCTCAATATCTGTGCTATCATAACAATCGTTTGCCCCATTTTACCTGTATGCACTACCTTGAACAAAATTTCAAAAACAATTTTACATTTGTTCAAAGCGGTGCTATGATGATCCTACAGGCACAACTATTCCTGATTCTCATGTCATGGTGAACCGACTCAACAGGCAACCTGCATGATCCAGGGTAATGAAGCAAAGTGTGGCATGAATGAATATTAAAGGAGCGATAATAGATGAATGTGGCAAAGCTGATCGATCACACGCTGCTCAAGGCAGACGCGACGCAAGCGGAAGTTGCGAAGCTGGTAGAAGAAGCGAAGAAATACGAGTTTGCATCTGTATGTGTGAATCCAACATGGGTATCCTTTTGCGCGGAACAACTGAAAGGTACAGGCGTGGATGTATGTACAGTAATCGGTTTCCCTCTGGGAGCGAACACACCAGAAGTAAAAGCATTCGAAGCTTCGAACGCGATCGCGAACGGTGCAACTGAAGTCGATATGGTCATCAATATCGGCGCACTGAAAGACGGCAACAACGAGCTGGTTGAACGTGATATCCGTGCTGTTGTCGACGCAGCCAAAGGCAAAGCACTGGTAAAAGTGATCATCGAAACTTGTTTGCTGACAGATGAGGAGAAAGTACGTGCTTCCGAACTGTCTGTCAAAGCTGGCACTGATTTCGTGAAAACGTCAACTGGATTCTCTACTGGCGGTGCAACTCCAGAAGATGTAGCTCTGATGCGCAAAACCGTAGGTCCTGACATCGGCGTGAAAGCTTCCGGCGGCGTACGCAGCGAAGAAGATCTGAATGCCATGGTAGCCGCAGGCGCAACCCGCATTGGCGCAAGCTCCGGCGTGAAAATCATGGAAGGCGGCCAGTCCACTTCTTCCTATTAATGCAACCGATTATATCCGGTCTGTGTCATGCAGACCGGAACATTGCTCTACAAGCAACAGCAACTCAGGAATGAATCTACTCGGAAAGGCCGTGGAATGTATGAAAGAACAACTGATTCAAGCGGCAATTGAAGCGCGCAACCATGCGTATGTACCTTACTCTCATTTTCAGGTAGGTGCTGCACTGCTAACCGACGATGGCAAAGTGTACGGTGGAGCCAACATTGAGAACGCATCCTACGGACTGACGAACTGCGCAGAACGTACCGCCATTTTCAAAGCAGCTTCGGAAGGCGTGCGCAAGATTCAAGCGATTGCGATTGTAGCCGATACCGATGGACCGGTTTCCCCTTGTGGTGCATGTCGTCAGGTCATCGCCGAATTTAGCGATGAGCATACACGCATTTACTTGACCAATCTGCATGGCGATGTGAGCGAGTGGAGTATCGGGGAGATTTTGCCAGGGTATTTCCAGGCAAAGGATATGGATAAAGGCTGAGACGGTGCATCGCACCGTTTTAAAAAAGCTATATGTGCAATTCATTCCTTTTTAACACATATTGTAAGCGCTTTATGAATGAGAGAGAAAGTTTTCATGATTATTTTTACTGCTGCTTTGATGGAAACAAGGTAGCGATATAGCGACCGATGATCGTTACAAGCAGCAACATAGAACAGGAGCTAATTACGCATGAAGTATATTATCGCTATTATCGGTATTCTGATTGTTTTCGGTCTGGCTTATATCGCTAGTAATGACCGCAAAAATATCCGTTACCGTCCACTGATCACCATGATCGTTTTGCAGATTGTTTTGACGTTTGTACTGCTGTATACGACAGCTGGCGCAACATTGATTGGTGGATTCTCAGCTGTGTTTAATCACTTGCTCGGTTATGCTGCACAGGGTACAGACTTTGTATTCGGCGGTTTTGCTTATAAGGAAGGTTCCACTCCATTCTTTATCAGCGTATTGATGCCGATCGTATTCATTTCTGCGCTGATCGGAATTTTGCAGTATATCAAAGTGCTTCCTTTTATTATCCGTTACATCGGTCTTGTACTGAGCAAGATCAATGGTATGGGTAAGCTGGAATCGTACAATGCGGTTGCATCCGCGATTCTGGGTCAATCCGAAGTATTCATTTCCGTTAAAAAACAAATCGGTTTGCTGCCGAAGCACCGTCTGTACACGCTGTGTGCATCGGCGATGTCGACCGTTTCCATGTCTATTGTTGGTTCGTACATGACGATGCTGCAACCGCGTTATGTGGTCACAGC
Source organism: Paenibacillus sp. JQZ6Y-1 (assembly GCF_040719145.1). Lineage (NCBI taxonomy): Bacteria > Bacillati > Bacillota > Bacilli > Caryophanales > Paenibacillaceae > Paenibacillus > Paenibacillus kandeliae. The sequence goes on along the minus strand of NZ_JBFDUZ010000001.1, from coordinate 3,106,475 downwards.
ATTGGTGCTCAACCTGTTCGGCGGTTTTATCATCGCTTCGATCATTAATCCGTACCGTGTTACCAAAGAAGACGATATACTGGAAGTGCAGGAAGAAGAGAAGCAAACCTTCTTCGAAATGCTGGGCGAGTATATTATGGATGGATTCAAAGTTGCGATTGTCGTGGCAGCGATGTTGATCGGTTTTGTCGCATTGATTGCTATGATTAATGGCTTGTTCGATCTGATCTTCGGCATCAGCTTCCAAGAGCTGCTTGGTTATGTATTTGCACCGTTGGCGTTCATTATGGGCGTGCCGTGGGCAGATGCTGTTACCGCAGGTAGCCTGATGGCAACCAAGCTCGTATCCAACGAGTTCGTCGCTATGCTGGATCTGGGCAAACACACCGAAATGAGCGCACGCGCCGTCGGTATCGTATCCGTCTTCCTCGTATCGTTTGCCAACTTCTCGTCGATCGGTATCATTTCCGGTGCCGTAAAAGGTCTGCATGAGAAAAAAGGAAACGAAGTTGCAAAGTTTGGTCTGAAGCTGCTGTATGGTGCAACCTTGGTCAGCGTATTGTCCGCAACCATTGCTGGTCTGTTCCTGTAATACAAGCGAATCGATCAGTCAAACGGCAATAGAGAAAGCTGTTATTTTCAAGCACCCCTGATCTGTTGTAAAATAGGTTTTTGCACGATTTGCAGAAATCACGCTGTTCATAACGGAAAGGAGCACAATTATCATGACACCATTCAAACGCGTACATCTGATCGTCATGGACTCTGTCGGTATCGGTGAAGCACCGGATGCCGCCGAGTTTGGCGATGTGAACGTTGATACATTTGGGCATATTGCCCGCGAAAATGGCGGTCTGAATATGCCCAACATGGCAAAACTCGGACTGTCCAATATCCGCGAGATTCAAGGTGTACCGGTAGCTGACAAGCCACTGGGCTATTACACCAAAATGCAGGAGGCTTCTCGTGGTAAGGATACCATGACTGGACACTGGGAGATCATGGGTCTGTATATCGATACCCCGTTCCGCGTCTTTCCAGACGGATTCCCAGATGAGCTGATCCAGCGCATCGAGGAGAAAACCGGACGCAAGGTGATTGGTAACAAACCAGCAAGCGGTACGGAAATTATCGACGAGCTGGGCGAGGAGCATGTGAATACCGGTGCGCTGATCATTTACACATCCGCGGATTCCGTGCTGCAAATCGCTGCTCACGAAGAGATCGTACCGCTCAAAGAATTGTACGAAATCTGTGAGTTCTGTCGCGAGATCACACTGGATGACCCGTATATGCTGGGACGCATCATTGCACGTCCATTCGTTGGCGAACCGGGCAAATTCACCCGTACATCCAACCGTCATGACTACGCCTTGAAGCCGTTCGGTCCAACAACGATGAACGCGCTGCAAGATGCTGGTCTGGACGTTATTGCTATCGGTAAAATCTCCGACATTTACGATGGCGAAGGCGTAACCGAGTCGATTCGTACGAAGTCCAATATGGATGGTATGGATCAATTGGTACAAGTAGCAGGCAAGCCGTTCCATGGATTGAGCTTCCTGAATCTGGTCGACTTTGATGCGCTGTTTGGACATCGCCGCGATCCAAAAGGATATGCGGATGCACTGGAAGAATATGATGCACGTCTGCCGGAAGTATTCGACAAGATGGACGAAGATGATCTGCTGCTCATTACAGCGGATCATGGGAATGATCCAACCTATACCGGAACTGATCACACCCGTGAATACGTACCACTGATTGCCTACTCCAAACGCTTCAAAGACGGAGGCAAAGAATTGCCACTGCGCACAACGTTTGCCGACATCGCTGCAACCGTAGCAGAGAACTTTGATGTGACCAAACCGGAGTATGGTACCAGCTTCCTGTCTGACCTGAAATAATGGATGTACCGTGGGATTATTATCGTTAGTATAGAAGATAATGAATGATCCTATCGTTGCTAGTGAATCATAATGAATATGAAGATGCCCTGTTCGTTCAGGGCATCCATTACTTTTGGAGGTATATACAATGAGCGTTCATATTGGAGCTAAACCCGGCGATATCGCCGAAACGATCCTGCTGCCCGGCGATCCGCTGCGTGCAAAATACATCGCCGATACGTATCTGGAGGATGTAACCTGTTACAACGAAGTACGCGGTATGCTCGGCTTTACCGGTACGTACAAAGGGCAACGCATTTCCGTACAAGGAACAGGAATGGGTCTGCCATCGATCAGCATTTATGTGAACGAGCTGATCAGCGAATATGGCGTCAAAAACCTGATCCGCGTTGGTACTTGCGGTGGGATGCAGGAGCATGTGCGTGTGCGCGATGTGATTCTGGCACAAGCAGCAAGCACCGATTCCAGCATGAATAACCACATTTTTGGTAACTACACCTTTGCACCTGTTGCCAGCTTCCCGCTGCTGAAGGCTGCTTACGATCGCGGCGTAGAAAAAGGTCTAAACCTGCACGTCGGCAACATTTTCAGTTCCGATTCGTTCTATCGTGATGATAAAACGATCACAGGTCGCCTGATGGAATACGGCGTACTGGGCGTAGAGATGGAAACGAGCGCGCTGTACACCATTGCTGCCAAATTTGGCGTCAATGCACTGACGATCCTGACGGTGAGTGATCACCTGCTGACAGGCGAAGAAACCACATCCGAAGAGCGTCAAACGACCTTCAACGAGATGATGGAAGTAGCACTGGACGCAGCGATCTCGCTGTAATCCGCTTATTTAAGTAAGCAAACAGTTATATCCCATGGAATAGCATCACGACAGGCGACGATACCCGTATTCGTATACTCCGCAGTCCATTTAGGCTAGCATCCTGTAAACGAAATACCTCTTCGTCTGTCGAATGCCTTCCTTTCGATGATTTTGATGTTAGGTTTATGTTAATTTTAAATGAGGAGATGATCCGTTATGAGAATGGTAGACCTGATTGAGAAAAAGCGTGATGGCAAAGAACTGAGCACCGAAGAAATCAACTTCATTATCCAAGGATACACCGAAGGCGATATTCCAGATTATCAAGTAAGCGCCTTTGCTATGGCGACGTTCTTCAAAGATATGTCAGACCGCGAGCGTGCCGATCTGACGATGGCAATGGTAAACTCCGGTGAAACCATTGACCTGTCCGCTATCGAAGGTGTAAAAGTCGACAAGCACTCCACAGGCGGTGTAGGCGACACTACAACTCTCGTACTGGCTCCACTCGTAGCAGCACTGGATATTCCGGTTGCTAAAATGTCCGGTCGCGGTCTCGGTCACACAGGCGGTACAGTAGATAAACTGGAATCCGTTGAAGGCTTCCACGTGGAAATCACCAAAGACGAGTTCATCAAGCTGGTTAACGAAAACAAAATCGCTGTTATCGGTCAAAGCGGCAACCTGACTCCAGCAGACAAAAAGCTGTATGCACTGCGTGACGTTACAGCAACCGTGAATTCCATTCCGCTGATCGCTAGCTCCATCATGAGTAAAAAGATCGCTGCTGGTGCAGACGCAATCGTACTGGACGTAAAAACCGGTGCAGGTGCATTTATGAAAACACCAGAAGCAGCCAAAGAACTGGCACACGCGATGGTTAGCATCGGTAACAATGTCGGTCGCAAAACGATGGCAGTCATCTCCGATATGAGTCAGCCTCTTGGTCTGGCAATCGGTAACTCGCTGGAAATTCAAGAAGCGATTGACACTTTGAAAGGTCAAGGACCTAAAGATCTGGAAGAACTGTGCTACGCACTGGGCAGCCAAATGGTGTATCTGGCAGGGAAAGCCGATTCACTAGAAGATGCCAAAGTGAAGCTGCAAGAAGTGATCCAGAACGGGAAAGCACTGGAGAAATTCAAACTGTTCCTGTCTAGCCAAGGCGGCGACGCTTCGGTTGTAGACCACCCAGAACGTCTGCCACAGGCACAATTCCATATCGAGCTGCCAGCTAAACAAGACGGCGTTGTCGCTGAACTGGTAGCCGACGAGATCGGTACAGCAGCGATGCTGCTGGGCGCAGGTCGCGCAACGAAGGAATCCGAGATCGATCTGGCAGTAGGTCTGATGCTGAACAAAAAAGTAGGCGATACGGTGAAAGCAGGCGAATCACTCGTAACGATTCACGCCAATCGCGAAAATGTAGACGATGTAAAAGCGAAGCTGTATGACAGCATCCGCATCGCCGATCACGCTGACGCTCCAACACTCGTGTATGGTACGGTAACGGAGTAACATCTCCTATCTCGCTTTTTCTGATGCCTAGCATACCAGTCCCATCATAGACTGTCTGTTCATCTTACAGATAACTGCATGGTAAAAGGATAGAGAAGAGAGGATTCATGAACCACTTCACTGCAAGCCGCTATTGTTCCTTTGGGATGATAGCGGCTTTTTAGTATGTTCTACTGCTTCTAAGGTGAATGTTTGCTGGGGGAATAGAATGCAAAGGCGATGCACCAATCTGCAAAAACTGACAAGCATGAAGTCCATCTACCTTGTTTATTCTGTAACATGTCATACTGTTGCATGAATATGTATGGTTCCCTTGGATTAAATTCAATTTGGCGAAATGAAAATTCGATTATCTACTACATCTTCCACAGATAACACCGATATAACTAATATTGCCAATATTTTAAAAATATATGAATGATAAGAGAAACGCAGAAATTTTTTGACTGATTCGTCAAATGGCAATCTGCGATAAATATAAACCAGCGATATGATAATGAGAAGAAAAAATTTACAAATAAGGAAGGTGTGAAGGTGGATATGATCGGCTGTTTGCAGCGCATTGAACAAGAACGTCAAGAATTGCATAATTTGGTGGAGCAATTTGGTTTTTCAGATCTTCGAGTACTCGTAAAGTCGCAGCAACTGGATCAAACACTGAACGAATACAACCAATATCGTGTAACGTATAATGCTATGCAGCAGCTTTAGTACAGCATGTTGCCTTACATTAGGAATCATCATTAAAGACAACATGATTTAAAATAGAAGAAATCGTAAGAAAATGTACCGGTTTATGGGAAATCATAAAGCGGATAGAGGTGTAATTGTAAGCGGATTTATGAAGTTACAGAATCGTTATCATAAGATGACATTACTTTTCTTTGAATGATTCTCAAAAATAGTGTTATATTAATTAAGTATGGAACTTTTTAGCCATCTATAGGATGGTTTTCTTATTAGTATAGATTTAGATCATCATAGAACGTATACATATGCAGTGAGTAGTTAGCGTGTTCTTCATTGCAGCATGTCAAGACAACCGGTCCAAGTGTATCCGGCTAAGTTAGGAGAGATTACGTCATGCCCAAAAGCCTTAGCATTCGTTCCATTGTGGAACAGGAAATTCAGAGCAAAGGATATAATCTGAGCCAGTTCAGCCAGATTTCCGGTATGAACCGTGGCACCCTGAGCCTGATCCTGAACGGCAATCCATCCAAAATGCCCTCCATCCCGCAAATGGACAAAATAGCAGAAGCGCTCGGCTATGAGCAGGGCTGGCTGTATGAACTGTATTTGAAGGAATGCTTTGACCGGGAAGTCCCGCATTGGAGAAGGCTCAAAAACTTTCTGTATCGCTGCCTGCAACTAGGCAAAGATCATATGATCCAGCAGGTGCTTGATCGCGTGCTGGAGGACTCCAACCAGACAGGCGCTATTTTTGACGCGGCTGAAGAGTGGTATGAAGAAGGCTATCGCGAACAGCTTCTACCACTGTATCAGTGTGTGATCATTCATGAGCGCTATCGTCATGCAGAACGCCTTGCAGTGAGCCATTATCGCATTTTCCGCCTGAGCCAGAGCGAGAATTTTGAAAACAATCTACGCGCTGCTATCGCCTTTGAACCGTATCGGAATGAATTGCCAATTGGGTTTCGATTGGATGGTTTGTTGAAGTTGGCGAATATTTACTACAATCAGCATATGTGGGAAAAAGTAGAATTCTTCGCGGATGAATTGCGGGAATTAGCAACGGCGGCATACGAGAATCGGATTCATATGGATGAGAATAAAGATGGCGAACGTGGTATAAAAATGGAGCGACACTTGGTTGTTTATTATGGACATGGGTTTTTACTTAAAGGTAATGCATTGGAAGAACAACAACGTTATCAAGAAGCATTGACTTATATAGAAGGTTATAAGGATTTGTCATGGTTTCAAGATTTAAATGAAATTGGTATAAAAGAAGTTAAAAAATTCAAAGAATTCTCAATAGCTAACGAATTAAATTTAGCAATATTGACTGGTGATATTTCTCAATTGGACAACTATGTTGATTTCTTATCAAAAAATAAAATGGAACTACTACCTGGCTTACTAACAATCGTCACTTCAGCTAATAAGCATAATTTTGAAATAGATCATATTCTGACATTTTTTGAAAAGGAACTTCTCAATTTTGAATCTAATAAATTGTTCTCAGAGAGCTATTATGATAAAAATTTTGATCTGGATCATTATACAGATCTTTGTTTTCATTTAGGAATATATTTTTTGGAAAAAAACGACTATACGAAAGCAATAAATAATATTATTATTAGCTTAGAAATATCACAGACGATCAGGAAGCATAAACATGTAATCAATGGATTAGCGCTTCTTCATTTTCTTCGATCTTTGTTGGACTCTAAACAACATGAGAGATATGATCTTATAGTGAAAGGAATGTTAGCAAATGAAGAAATCATTCCTACCCATTTTATCCCTAATGTTAATCACAATAACGATACTTAGCAGTGCTCCTCCTTTCATTTCAAGTAATCCTGTATTTTATACTGCTAGTACATTAGGGCATGGACAAGGAACGTAAAAAATTGGTTTTAAATAAAGCGCCTATATATAATAGGCGCTTTATTTTTCTATATCGTGTAACAAGCAAAAATTTTAATACGAGGTATACAGTTGATGAGAGCAAACCAGTTACATACCATAATAGAAGATGAGATGAAGAGGTCAGCTATCAATTTTAATCAACTGAGTCAGTTGACTAATATAAATAGAGGAACACTAAGTTCCATATTTAATACCAATTCCTTAAAGCTACCTTCGATTGAACAATTAGATAAAATAACTGAAGGGTTAAAGCTTAGTCCGGGTTACTACTATGACCTATATATCGAAGAATATTTTCGCGATTTTAATCCTCATTGGAAAAAATTAAAGCCGCTTGTTTATCGTTGCCTACAGCCGCAGTTTCAAAAGCAATTAAAGCATATATTGGATCTACTGATGGAAAGTAATATTAATTTATCAAAATTATTTGTCTTTACGGAAAATTGGTTTGAAGAAGGGTATCGAGAAGAACTATTGTTATGTTATAAATATGTAATTAAGTTTGAAAAGTATAATTACAGTGAACATACTATATTAAGTCGATATCGAATATTTTATATTGAGTCGAGTAATAATGATTTTGAGAAGGATCTGCATGCTGCTATTGAATTTGGAACTTATTATGGTGAGTTGGATGCTAATTATAGGTTGGATGCGCTCTTAAAACTAATCAATATCTATTTTCGTCATCACCATTGGGATAAAGTTTTAGAATTGAGTAAGGAAATGAATATAGTATCGAAAAACGTATATAAACGAAAGCTTCATTTGCAAAAAGATAAAAATGGGAAAATGACTTTCTCTACAAAAAGGCATCTATTGGTTTATTATGCACAGAGTTATCTTATGGTAGCTTCTACATTAGAAGCACAAGGGAAATACGAGGAAGCATATAAAAAAATAGAGTCTTACAAAGATTTGAGCTGGTTTGAAGATCTTGATGAGTTAGGCAAAATGGAACTTCAAAAGTTTCGTAATTTTGCGATTGCTAATGAATTGAATTTGCTTATTTTGATGGGGGATTTTGAAAAATTATCGGAATACATCGAGTTTCTTGAACAACATCCAGACGAAATCCTACCTGGCTTAATTACAATTATTTTGTCTGCTAATAAACATGATTTATTTTTGAATGATTATTATGATTGGGTAGTAGAAAAATTAGACTATATCGAAGCTTCTAATATTGAAGATAGTTATTACGAAATGATTTACAGTTTGGATCGTTTAGAAAAATTGTATCGTCAATTAGCGATCTATCATTTTCGTTATGCAAATTATGGCGAAGGAATAAAGTATCTTTCAAAGTGCCTTGCTGTTGCGAATCAATTTAATAAAAAAAGCGAGTTCAACGAATATCCCGAACTAATGAATATCCTAAAAGAGTGGTCACTACTTATGGAACGCAATCAGAAAAATGATCATAGCTAGACACGAAATACAACTAGAATATCCTTTCACGAATCTCATGTTAATTACTTTATCTATTCACCAAGCAGTACTGCACTAGATAAAAACCCAAAGCCCTGCTAGTTTCTCTAGCAATAGGGCTTTGGGTTTCTTTATTCGGATTACATGCTATCTGCTCATTTCATGAAACCTGAGATCTTCACGTATTCTGCTCAATTCACCTTCACAATTTGAAAATGCTGATTCGTCCCACCATTATCCGTCCACTGGATCGCTTTTGCTCCATCTGCGGTGGATTGGTCGGAAATGTCGATCAGTTTGCCAGTTGCGCGATTTTTGAGTTTGTAATATCCTCCGCCGACGCTAACCAGTTGCCATTGTTGGCTTGACCAACCGCCGTCCGTCCATTGCTCAATCACTGTGCCGTCGGCGGTGTTGCCGCTCTCCACACCGATCAGTTTGCCAGTGGTGCGGTTGATGAGTTTGTAGTAGCCGCCGCCTGCATCGGTGATTTGCCATTGTTGGCTAGCTGCTCCGCCGCTGGCGCGTTGTTCGAGGTCGGTGCCGTTGGCGGTTGCGTCGCCGATGACGCCGAGTAGTTTATTGCTTTTACGGCTGATGATCTGGTAGGAGGCGTTGGCATCCCAGCTATCGGTGATGTTGTTGCCAGTAATGGTTCCAGTCGCAGTATCGACAGTAATGCTGCCGTACCAGTTCATTGCCAGACTAGTGGCACTTGGGAAGCTAAGCGGCAGCCAGACGTATTTGGAATCCTGAACAGGGCCGCTCCATGCGCCTGCCCAGCGGTCGCCCATATACAGATACGAGGTGGTTTGTGATCCTTCTACTGGTACAACATAGGCGGATTGGGAGCCGTAGGTGGTATTATCGGCAAAGTTACTCAAGCCGCTCCATGTGCCAGTAATGCTGCTGGCGGTTGCGTATTTTGCCTGATTCGGGTTCCAGCCAGTTGCGCCGGAGGTGATCAGGAAGTAGACGCCATCTTTTTTAAACATGGCAGGGGCTTCACGATATTGTCCTGGCCACAGGGTAGTCACGAGCGAATCGACGCCTAGGAAGTCGGGAGTCAGCTTGTAGATATTCAGATCGGCGTTCACTTTGGTCGCGGAGATCAGGTAAGCAGTGCCATTATCATTGTAAACAGTCATATCACGGGAATCATAGCCAAGAGGACGGAAGCTGCCTTGGTAGGCGTAATTGCCGTCAACGGTATCCGATGTAGCTACTGCCACACGGGCTTCCCCGTAATCGGAACCATTTTCCTTGTGCATCCACAGTACGTACTTTTTGGTGGAACTGTTATAGATGACTTTGGGACGCTCGATATTGGATACATTCAGTTCAGATGCCGAGCTGCTGGTCAGTACATTGTTGCGGAATTCCCAATTTTTTAGATCGGCGGAGCGGTAGACGGATACGGCTTTGAATGTGCCGTTGGTGTTGCGATTCTCACCGAACCAGTAGTAGTAGCCGCTGACTTTGATCATACCGCCGCCATGCGCATGCACAATATCGCCATTCGTATATTTAAATTGAATGCCGTTGGTAATGGTCACGGGTGCTGCGGATACCTCCTGTGCGGGAATGAGCAGACTGCCCAATGTTTGTAGCAGCAGCGTTAGGGCAAGCAAGGTGCTGAAACGGCGAAGCGTTTTCGTCATGTTACGGTTTGCGGTTAACAATTTCACTGTACATCCACCCTCTAGCTTTTATTTGAAAGCGATTACAAAAAGATGCGGCAAAAGGGTCTAGGTTTCGATTTATAGCATACGTATGGCAGGAGTAAGCTCGCCACAGGGAGTATATGCAAATGGATCTTCATGCAGCTGCCATACCTCATCCACGAAATCGAACACATTCACTATGTAGACTGCCGATTGATGCAATGCTCTCATGAGTCTTATTGTATCAGGCTTGCAAAATACGGCATATCAGACAATATTGCAGTGGATATAAGAATAGGGAGAGAGTGAGGATAGGCAGAGATGCGTGGAAGATCTATGGCGTTCCTTAGGGTCTGGATGGTGGGTAGTGCGGACGATGTACATGGGATTAAAAGTATAAATGTAATATATTGGCGAAAAAAGTCGAATAAATATGTTCTACATCTAACATTTACTAGGAGAAAAGCCGATGATTAAATCACATATCTTTTATATTCCGTTCACTTAATTACTTTATTGAGAGAGATTAAATGAATATAGGATAAAGGGTTAGCAGATGAATAGGCATGACCATATTATGAGTATAACAAGGGGAGAAACCCATGCAGTCATTGTATTTTACAAGTACGATTCAGGCGAAGGAATATATACAGGCTCATCCTGAGAGCGGTATTGTATTGTTCGCTGGTGTAGAAAAGATTCAAGAACTGAGCACCGTTGCTACTGCGAATACTGTACTTTGCTCCACAGCAGGTGAATATACATCGGAGGGATTCCGCGAAGGGGTTATTAGCGGCTTCGCGTATCCACCGCAATTGGCACAAGCAATTGAAATTCAGTCTCCTGCTATTCTGAGCATTAACGAATTGCAGGCAGGCTACAATAAGGTGCGTAACAATCGCAACGCCTTTATGTTTATTTTGTATGATGGATTGTCCGCACAGGAAGAGAGCGTGATGACCACACTGTTCTTTATTAAGGACGATTTTACCGTTATTGGTGGTAGCTCCGGCGATTATGTAAAGTTTCAAGAAACAGCGATCTATATGGGCGGCAAGCGAGTACACGGGGTCGCGATGTATTTTGACTATCCGAAGCGTACGCAGATGGTCAAAGAGAACCTGTATTTCTCCAGTAAAAAGCGTCTGCTCGTTACCGATGCTGATCCGCTCAAACGGATTGTATACAGCTTCAACAATCGTCCGGCAACAGAGGCATATGCTGACGCGCTCGGCATTCCAGAACATCAGCTAGAGCAAGCGTTTATGAATTATCCGCTTGGCAAGGTGATTAAGCAGGATACGTATATTACGTCGCCGATGAAGGTCAATCCAGATCGCTCGATTACCTTTTATGCACAGGTAGCGCCGAATACATTTATGGATGTGCTACAGCCGTCAGATATTGAGGAGTGTTTTCAGGATACGCTGGATCAGCTGCAATTTAAGCCAAGCTTTATTTTCTCACTGCACTGCATTTTGCGTAGTTTGAAATTCAAAAGCGAGAATACGTGGAAACGTCTGGACGATAAGCTGCTGAGTGTTTGCCAAAATCAAGCAGGCTTTATCAGCTATGGCGAACAGATTCACAATAAACATTTCAATCAGACGATGGTGCTGTTGGCATTTGAATAGGAGGAACCACATGCTCAAGAGCATATTTAAAGTAAAACCAATAGAAGCTACATCTCAATCGATCACGCCACCGCAAGCCTTAGAAAAGGTAAAACCGGATACACTGCCTTATGTGTATATGCTGACTGATGAGGTAGAGAAAAATATCAAGCTGCTGCTAAACGAGGAAGGCAATATTACGTATGGCTTCCAGCAAGCTGCGGCTTCACTGAACGAAACAACGACTGAGATCAAAAGCATTGAAAATGTACTGTACGAGCTGGATCGCGAAACCGAAAGCATTATCAATGAGGTAGGAAATAGCATTGATATATCGCAGCAGACAATTACGCATACGCAGCAGCTAGTAAGTGCGTCGGCAAACAATATGGGCGAAGTGTCCGCAGTCTTTGAGAATTTCGTATCCGTATTTACAGCGATTGAAAAGAAATACGCGGAGATCAATCAGTTTGCTAGTGCGATCACGAATATTGCGACGCAGACCAATCTGCTGTCCTTAAACGCCTCGATTGAAGCGGCACGCGCAGGCGAAGCAGGCAAAGGCTTTGCCGTCGTCGCAGGCGAGATCAAGACATTGTCCGACACTACCAAAAAAAGCGCTACCGATATTCTTGATCTGTTGGGCGATATGAGCAAGATTATGGAATCGATCCATCAGCAATCCGACAAAGGCAAAGATATCGTTAAAAATGCAGCTGACACGATGCAGCGCTCGACGGAAAGCTTTGAAAGTGTAATGCAAGCCGAAGCTGAAGTGAATCGCCAGTTGGGCATCGTGAAATCGTCGCAACTGAAAAGCATCAACGACATTGCTCGCAACATTTCCAATATTGCCGATCTATCCAGTAAACAAAACCGCAATATCGACGAGCTGATCTACAATGGTGGCAAAAAGTCTGAGCAATATTTGTATATCCTCAATCACTTGAACCAGATTCGTATGCTTCAGGACTTGGATCAAGGCAAGACGAACGAAAAGTAAAATGAGCGATATAATTTGCTACCGAGTACCGAGTAGTTCGTTATCTGGATAAACAGCTCCTGAGAATAATATAGAAAATGAAATCAAGCCCTTACTCTGATATACAAGAGTAGGGGCTTTTTATAACGTTATCTATTCACCAATATGAATGCTTTGGTTTTCATAGTAATTCTTCGTTATATATGTCCGTATTGGTTTGTTTCTTTACATACACGATTCTAAAAATACACTACTCCAATTGAATCATTCGCACATCCGGCTGAGATTGCAAAATAAGCAAAATATCCGATGTTTTCAATGAAGCGGGAAATTTGATCTCCATCCACAGCTCGATTTCCGACTGGATATGGGCATCGTGAATGTCAGAATTGTTTTGCGTAGGCTCGGTCGTCTGCGATTGCAGCTTGATCACATGCACCTCATTTTCCTCTAGCACATCAAGCAAATTTTCCACTGGATCGGTATGATTGACTAGTCGCACATGCAGCTTGTGGGAGCGCGCCGCTAGCACAGGAGCACCGCGTCCGTGCATGGCAAATTGCACTAATAAGATCAGCAGAGTCACTCCAATGCCAAGCCAGTACATGCCAGCGCCAATCGCCATGCCGACGCCAGCAGTAGCCCAGATTCCGGCTGCGGTCGTTAATCCTTTGACCTTTTGCTTGTTCATAAAAATCGTACCTGCTCCCAGAAAGCCAACTCCACTAACAATCTGAGCGGCAACGCGCGATGGATCAAGCGAGACATTGCTCCAATATTCCATATCGGTAAATCCATATTTGGAAATTACCATCATGAGCGAGGCACCGACTGCAACGATAAAATGCGTACGAATGCCAGCTTCTTTGTGCCGACTACGTCGTTCATAGCCGATCAGCACGCCACACAGCCCGGCGATCAGTACTCGGAAAATATGCTCTAGCGTTACGATGGTCAGCATAATATCCACTCCTTTTCTATCGTACTTGATGCGGTTCGAATACGAGAGACACGGTCGTTATACTGCTACACATACACTCGTGTTTTATATACCCGCAAATGGCGAAAATAGACGGAATTTATGGATAGAAAATGAATGTTTCATAAGAAAATGCTAATACCCACTAAATGTATCGGAAAAACAGTTGACGTAGCATGACAGACAGTGTACTATTCAATTTGCAGTTCGTTATTTTTTGAGATTAGGTGAACAAAACGGATGTACCGGATGGAAGCCATTTTACAAAAAAAGACGAGGCAGTCCATCAATGGGCTTGACGGCAAACCATAACTGATCGAAACGATCCAATACCCATGGGAAAGTGTACAACGGGCGGATGATTATGATTCGTCTTGATTTCGATTGCCCAGAATGGTGTATTAAACGAGTATGACGGTTATCGGCTACCGATCCAAACAACCTACAACAAAGGGGAGTCCTACACAATGAAAAAATGGGGTTCGTTAACACTGATGCTGATTCTGACCATGCTGGTCATTGCAGCGTGCGGTAACAGCTCAAATACAGCAACAACCGGCAGCGGTTCTGACCAGTCGGCAACAAGCAATGAAAGCACTACATCGTCTTCCAGCGCTCCTACACTGGAATCGGTAAAAGCAAGCGGTAAACTGCGTATCGGTACAGAAGGCACGTATGCGCCATTCACATACCATGACGAAGCGGGTAAACTGACTGGCTTTGACGTGGATATTGCAACAGAAGTGAGCAAACGTCTGGGCGTAGAACCAGAATTTATCGAGACTCAATGGGATGGCATGATCGCTGGTCTGGACGCAAACCGTTTTGACACAGTGTTCAATGAAGTAGGAATCACGGAAGAGCGTCAACAGAAATACCTGTTCTCCGATCCGTACATTTCTTCCAAAGCGGTTCTGATCGTGAAAGAAGACAACACCGACATCAAAGCATTCACCGATTTGAAAGGTAAAAAATCCGCTCAGTCCCTCACCAGCAATTTTGGTAAAATCGCTGAGCAAAACGGTGCTGAACTGGTATCCGTAGACGGTTTCCCACAAGCGGTTGAGCTGCTGGCTTCCGGTCGTGCGGATGCAACGATCAACGATAACCTGTCTTTCCTCGATCTGAAAAAGCAACAGCCTGACGCTCCGATCAAAGTCGTAGCAGAAGAAGCTGATGCTTCCCAGAGCGGTGCGATCTTCAACAAAAGCAGCCAAGATCTGGTTGACGCTGTAGATAAAGCACTGAAAGATATGGTTGCTGATGGTACGTATCTGAAAATCTCCGAGAAATATTTCGGTGAAGATGTTTCCAAATAATGATTCCGGTTTATAACTGAACAGCAATGCCGGTTCCGATATCTTGATGATCATAAGCGATCATCAAGATATCGTGCTTTCCGGGCATAGTTGAGAAGCAACACATACAAATGATCCATTGCAAACATCATGATTCAGGGAGGACGGAAGATGACCGATCGGCAGATACAAATTGTTATTGATTCTTTTTGGCCGCTGCTCAAGGCAGGGCTGATGTATACACTGCCGCTGGCGCTGGCATCCTTTGTGCTGGGCCTGATTGTGGCAGTACTGACCGCACTGGCGAGAACGTCCAATGTGCGGATTTTGAATTTTATTGCTCAGTTTTACGTATGGATTATCCGTGGTACGCCATTGCTGGTGCAATTGTTTATTATCTTCTATGGCTTGCCAACGGTAGGCATTGTATTACCGCCATTTGTGGCGGCTTTAATCGGCTTTACGCTCAGTGTTGGTGCGTATGGCTCCGAGATTGTACGCGCGGCGATTCAGTCGATTCCGAAGGGACAATGGGAAGCAGCGTATTCCATCGGTATGACACGAGGACAGGCGCTGAAACGGGTCATATTGCCGCAGGCAGCTCGTGTATCCGTGCCACCACTGTCTAACTCGTTTATCAGTCTGGTTAAGGATACATCGCTGGCATCCAGCATTACGTATATCGAGATGTTCCGACAATCGCAACAAATTGTGGCACGTACGTATGAGGCACTGATTCTGTATTGCGAAGCGGCAGTCATTTACCTGATGTTCACATCGGTACTATTCGTCGTGCAGAGCCTACTGGAAAAACGACTCAGCCGTTTCTCTGCGCAATAAACGGCTTGCAAAGGAGGAAATGATCCATGATGCTGGAAATACGTAATTTGCATAAAGCCTTCGGTTCGCTGGAAGTACTCAAGGGAATCGATGTTGATCTGGAAAAAGGAAAAGTACTCGCTATTATCGGACCGTCTGGTTCGGGTAAAACAACGCTACTGCGCTGCATGAATCTGTTAGAGATTCCAGATCAGGGAACATTAAAGCTGAGCGATCAACAACTGGACTTTCAACAGGGTCGTAAACTGACTACACGTAATGTAACCGAGCTGCGCAAGCGCACGGGTATGGTATTCCAGTCGTACAATCTGTTTCCACATAAAACGGTGGTCGAGAATATTATGGAAGGCCCTGTAGTCGTACAGAAGAAGGATCGCAACAAGGCGCGTCAGACTGCCAATGAACTGCTGAACAAGGTTGGATTGGGCGACCGTGGTAATTATTATCCGCATCAACTATCCGGCGGTCAGCAGCAGCGCGTCGGAATCGCTCGTGCGATGGCGATGGAGCCCGATGTACTGTTGTTCGACGAACCGACCTCTGCACTTGATCCAGAGCTGGTCGGTGAAGTGCTGCGAGTAATCAAGCAGCTGGCGCTGGAAGGTCGCACGATGGTCATCGTAACCCACGAAATGAAATTCGCTGCCGATGTGGCGGACCATGTGATTCTCATGGATAACGGCGTTATTATTGAGCAAGGTCCACCGCAACAGGTGATTAATAATCCGCAAACGGCGCGTGGTCAGCAATTCATGAATCGCATCAATGGGGAAGATATTTAAAAGTATGCTTCTCATCGAAGGATTCGTTTGAATGGACAGCAACACATAGTTGACTCATTCGGATAGACAAGAGCACCCTTGATGATAAGGGTGCTCTTTTTATATGGATTGATAATAGGTGGTACCGAATAGATGCAATTGCTCCACCAGCTGTGTTAACAATGGATCGGCATAATGATGCGGCGCCCATTGTATCAGCAGGGAGCGCTGTATGGCATCCGGTAATCTTTGTAGATGAAAATACTGTTGCCAATCCTCGGACAGACTGTTGGCAGGAATGACGGTAATGCCTTCAAGCGCCTTGGTCATCGCTAGTGTGCTGTGAATGGTGTCGACCTCCATTACCTGCTGTACAGTGATCCCTTGGTGTCTCAAATAAGGCGTAATCCATTCCTTGCATCCAGATAGAGGCATCACAAATGGATATTGCGTTAGATCTTCAATTGCTATGGGAAGAGAGAGGGTAGGAGAACAAACCAATACATACTCATCCTTTAATAGCGACTTGGTATGAAAGCCTTATATTCGCTGTTGTTCCGCTGTAATGATCAATCGAGTGCCGGACATTTTGTACAGGAAGATCAACCTGAGCAGGTGTTGGATGAGATGAAGCGATTTTTTATAACTAAGGAAAATGAGATGGATTAGCAGGGCGAGCCGTAGATATACAAAAGGTTTCTATTGCTTTTTATCCAAATTCATTTCTGTTTTACCCTTATAGACTTGAAATGCTGAACAAAATTATTAAATATTTTGCCGAAATTTTAGACGTGTTCAGCCGATATATGGAACCGAAGTCTGCTGGTATGCCCACATATTGTTGTTTGGTTAAACAAAGCGGGTTAGTCACCATGTAAGCGTGACAATTTTTGTTGGTAAATACCGTACAAAAGCTGGATAATTGCCCGCTTTTTCGTTAATATAACTGTTGAACACATCAATTAGACCAACTTCAATCATTGGGAGGAATGGGATTTATGGGGAAAGTCAGAGTAGCAGTAGTAGGTTGCGGCAGTATTTCGGAACGCCGCCATATTCCAGAATATGCAGTAAACCCGGATGTGGAACTGGTCGCTTTTGCTGATCCGGTTGTAGAGCGTGCACAGGGTTATGCTGATTTGTATAATGCCAAAGCATACAGTGATTACAAAGAGCTGCTCGCGGCTGGTGGGTTCGACGCTGTAAGCGTATGCACACCAAACGGACTGCATGCGGAAGTAGCGATTGCAGCTGCTAATGCTGGTGCGCATGTACTGGTAGAGAAGCCGATGGCAGTGTCTGATGAGGAAGCACAGCAAATGATCGCTGCTGCCGAGAAAAACAATGTATTTCTGATGGTTGCACACAACCAACGTCTGATGCCTCCACATCTGAAAGCCAAAGAAGTGCTGAAGCAGGGACATCTGGGACGCGTGCTTACCTTCCGTACAGCATTCGGTCACGGTGGACCAGAAGGCTGGAGTATTGATGGCAAAAACAGCTGGTTCTTCCGCAAAGGCGAAGCTGCCATGGGCGCGATGGGCGATCTGGGTGTACATAAATCCGATATGATCCGCTGGTTGCTGGACGATGAAGTTGTTAGCGTAAGCGCATTTATTGGAACATTGGATAAAAAAGACACCGATGTCGACGACAATGCGATCTGCTTGCTGCGTATGGGCAGTGGCGCGATTGGCTCGCTCGTTGCTAGCTGGACCTCGTACCGTGGTGAAGATAATGGTACAGTGCTGTGGTGTGAAAATGGTGTGATGAAAATCGGAACCGATCCAGTGGATCAGGTTATCGTTGAGCTGAGAAACGGAACGGTAGAGCGCTATCAGGTGGGTGAAATTGCTACCAACGAGAAACAAGTGACTAGCGGTATCGTGGACGAGTTCATTGGTTCTATCACCAACAATGTAGCACCAACCATCTCCGGCGAAGAAGGACGCAAATCGCTGAATGTTATTTTGGCTGCTTTCCGTTCGCAAGAAGAAGGACGTACAATCGAACTGTAAGGTGTAAGGTGTAAGGTGTAAGGTGTAAGGTGTAAGGTGTAAGGTGCAAGGTGTGTTGCTATGGTTTTTATAAACGGTAAGCAATATGATGCTCTTACACCTGATCATCCTTTATAAATATGGAACGAAGAAAAGCTGCTATTCCCGCATATGATGCTGAGGAATAGCAGCTTTTTGTTTCATATCATCGTTTGTTGTCTAGCTGTTACGAAAGAGAAAGAGAGTACCTGTATTGCTATCTCTACAGCGACCTCAAGCTTGAAGACTATTCCACAATGAAGGAGAAAGTGATCAAGATTGATCGTATGCCGTTTTCGGCTTGTTCATATGTGGACCGTGGTATACGGCAGTTGCACCGGTAGCTGGTGTCAGCGTATCTTTTTCACGATCCTGTGTAGTCAAGGCTTCTTCTGCATCCAACTCGTCTTCACTGATTTGACCGGACAGCACTGCCTTCATGCGTTTGGTATCCAGCATGCCTTCCCACTTGGCAACCACAAACGCAGCTACACAGTTCCCCATCAGATTGGTAAACACACGCATCGTATCCATAAATCGGTCTGCACCCAGCAGCAGTGCGACAACCGCAACCGGAAAGGCGTTCAATGCCGCAGCCGTAGCGGATAATGCTAGAAAAGCAGAGCCGGGTACGCCAGCCATACCTTTGGAGCTGAGCATGAGTACAGCCAGAATCGTCAGCTCCTGCACCAGCGTCAGCTCGATACCGACCGACTGCGCCAGAAATACAGTTGCAAGCGACAGATAGATGGATGCACCGTCCAAATTGAATGAATACCCCGTTGGCACCACCAGCCCGACAACCGCGCGGTTACAGCCAGCGCGTGTCAGTTTGTCCATCATACGCGGCATTACTACCTCGGATGACGCAGTACCGATGGCAAGCATTACTTCAGAACGAGTATAGCGTACGAATTGCAGCAGGTTCATGCCTGTGATCCACCATGCAGCCAAGCCAAGCACAACAAGGAACAACAGCGCCGATGCGTAACAAGCGATAATCAGCATACCGTAGGATGCCAGTGTGGACGCGCCGTATGCGCCAACTGTATAAGCAATCGCTCCAAATGCACCGATTGGAGCAAGCTTCATAATATAACCGATAACGCGGAAGATCAGTTCCATAATCTGATCCACCAGTGTCAGTACGTTTTGCTTGAGTGTACTTTCGCTCGCCGCGAGTGCGGTACCGAACAGACATGCTAGCAGCAAGACTTGCAGCAAGGCATTCTGGGCAAAGGCATCGACGGCACTGGTCGGAATAATATTCAGAAGAAAATCTACTGTATGCGGCAGCTCAGCACCACCAGTTTTGGCAGCAACCGCATTTGGATCAAGGCTAGCTGGATCAATATTCATGCCTTCACCCGGACGCAGCCATTTAGCAGCAACCAGACCAAGCACCAGAGCAACAGTCGTTGCCAGTTCAAACCAGAGGATTGCTTTTAGACCGATCCGACCGACCGCCTTTAGATCGCCTGCTTTAGCGATACCAGCGACAACAACGACGAAGATCAGTGGCGCAATTAGCATTTTGATCAGTTTGATAAATCCGGTTCCCAGCGGTTGCAGCATTTCCCCAAAGTTGGGCCAGATCAGACCAACTCCGATACCGATCGCCACCGCTACGATAATTTGGAAAAATAGGGATTTGAAAAATGACATAATAAACCTCCTCCAAAATGAACTGCTAATACTCACTTCATCCGTGCTACCCACCATGCCGTTTATGCTGTAACGTATACTGCCGCAGAAGCAAGATAACGCCAAATCGCAATCCCAAACAAAGGAGCTTATTCTTTTTGATGTAAATAATCTTCTCATCATACAGCGTCATTTGAATAATTTGAATCTCATGTAGCTTTTTATAACATTTCAATTCGGCGTATAACAGTGAATTTGTCATCTTTTAATACAATGCACAATCCATAATGCAAAAATTGAATCATGATACAAAAAAATAACGAACAATACGTGAAAAATAATCACATACTGTTCGTTATTAGCACATAAAATATAGGTGGATAGCTGGAGTCATTACATAATCTATGGTAAAATATTCAAAGCGAAGCGGGATACTGACATCCTATGTACAGCCTGTCTTTGCTCTATTCTAAACTGAAATGGAGGGTATACTGCCCATGGCACGTACCACAACACAAAAAGCAATACGTAAAGCACAGCGTAGCGGTCAGCTAGCGCCAAACTTGGAACGCAAAATGAACAATAATTATGCGGAAATCTCTCAACACACTCGAATCAAACCCGGCAAACAGGAAAAACTACAAAAGATCAAGCACAAGAAGCGGATTCTGCGAGATGATGCTTCTTTTTTGTTGCCTACCGCTTAGATTCCTCCTGTTCACACATCGAAGCTCATCCCAACGCATTAGTTAAAACGTCGAATCCCCGGTATACATAAGCCAATCATGAGCAAAGCAATCCCTGTGCTACCGAACAATGTAATTGTCCAGATACCGCCCATATGGTCAGCCAGCCATCCTACAAGCAAATAACCGACCGGCAACAAGGCAAACGAACCAAGCATATCCAGACTGACCACACGACCGAAGCTCTCCGTCGGTACCAGCTCCTGTAAGCTCGTCTCCCAGACAAGTGCGAACATCATCATACCGAATCCTTCCAATACCATGACGCCGATCAACAGCGGCGGTGAGGACACAACCGTCAGCAGCAACAGCGCAATGCCGCTCAGCAGAGCACCGCCATAACCAATCCAACCACGCCTTTGCCAGCGGCTACGTGAACCGAATACGATAGCGCCCAGTACTGCACCTGCACCGACACCCGCCATCGCCAGCCCATAAATGACTGGTGTGAAGCCATAATTTACTTTGAACAGCCATGGAATCAGCACCACAATAATACCCTGATAACAAATATTCAGCAGTGAGAAGATCACAATGGTAATCCATAACCACTGTTGTCCCATCAGAATGCGGAATCCTTCCATGAAGTCCGCCCACAGGGATGGTCCGTTTTCTGCACTTGCCGTTGCCTGAGCTGACGATGATGTGCTCGCAGCGGTCGCCATCTTTTTCCGATGCGCTGATACGAAGTGTTTGCTCAGTGCAATAAAACAAAGAAGCGATAGCAGATACGTCAGTGAATCCAGCGCAAATCCGCTTGCCGCTGAGGCGAACGTGATGATTAATCCGCCAAGCGCCGGTCCTAGCAGTCTGACTGCCTGAATACTCATCTGACTAAGCGCATTCGCAGCATTGCGAATATCCGGTGTGAAGACTTCAGCTCGCAACGCAGAATAGGCAGGATTGAAGATACCATCCATCAATCCGTACAATGCCAGTGCCACATACAACAAAGTCATCGACAGATGACCGGTAAAGATCAGAATCGCCACCGTCAGCATTAAGAGAAAGCGTACCGTATTGGTGAACATCACAAGTCGAATGCGGTCGGTGCGGTCTACAATCCAGCCCGATATAGGCAAGATGATCACATTGGGCAGCATGTAGATCGTCATTGCCAATCCCATTAACGTCGCCGAGCCGGTCAGATTATAAATGACAATCGGCAAAATGATCATCGTCACTGAGCTGCCCAGCACTGCGATCAATTGCCCCAGCCACAAATACAAAAATGCTTTGGACTGCCGCAACGGTTGTAGCAATTGCTGAAATGCAGAGGAGGCGGGCAGCTCCTCCATTGGTAATGCAGAATTTCGTTTCATCGTGTGATTGATCTCCTTCCGAATCACTGTAACCATTTACATCCATTGAAGTGTATAGCGTATCCACCGAATTGACAATGCTTGAATACAGGATTGCCCAGAAATACTAGCAGAAAAGAGTATCAGAGAATAGTATTACAAGCGCATCATCAAAAGCCCCTGCCGCGAATGAAATCGGACAGGGGCTTTTGATCGATGAATTATCCTTTTTGAATCTCCGTTTGTGGTACGTCCGCAGCTTGCTGGCGATCCAGATACTGATCGAATACGAACGGTCCGAATGGTAGCACGGAAGCAATAAGGCCCAGAATCGCTTGCTTGATGGTTAGTTTGCGCAGAATCAGTGTCAGCAGAATTGCAGCCACATAAGCAACAAACAGAACCCCGTGGATCATGCCCACATATGTAACCGCCAACGGCATATTGGCAAAATACTTGAGCGGCATCGCGATCAGCACAAGCAGCAGATAAGAGACCGCTTCCACATGACCGACCAGACGCAGCGTTTTCAGGATATTCCCCATTCTTCATGGCTCCTTTTGGCAGGCGTACCTGCAAAATATAATGAAAATGGCTTTAATTTTAACTATTCAAATATAACGTATAATGCCGCAGGATGGGGGACGCTAAAGTTACAACTTTTTGAACCTATTTTGCTCGACTGTACACGTATGATGTTTACATTGATACCTTTCTTCCATTGGCATTACTAGACGTTCTATATCATCTGATCAATTGTAAATTTTGTGTAAAATCATAAGGCAAAAGGCAGCTATTTTTACACTAAAACACACCCTTTATACGCCTCTTTTCCCATCATTTAGGTAGCGTATTGGAGTTTCTTTAACGCTGTGTAAAATTTAAAAAAGTCGCTAAACTATATTATAAAATGTCCGATAAATAGGAATGCTACTCATTCATAAGTTTTTCATCGGAGGCATCATTGCATGAAGGTCAGAACAAAACTCATCGCTATTCTTATCATCCTTGTCGGCGCAATTATTGGTACGGGAGCTTTATCGGTTGTTACCATCACTCAATCCATTCAACAAAGCAATCTGTTACAGAGCAAAATGGAATTGCAACAAAATATGAAGCAGCTTGAATTTGTACTTGCTGGTTTGTCTAATGATGAGCGCGGTTATCTGCTCACTGGCGATAACGATTATGTAGAAGGCATGCAAAAGAAGATCAAGCAGATTCAATCCACGCAGACGCTTGTTCAGCAATCATCTGCCTCGGCTCCGTATACATCAGATATTCAAACGATTGATTCTACATTCACCAAAATTCTGGATCTGAATGCTAAATTGCTGTCACTTCGTCCTACTGATCTGACAGCAGCCGAAAGTGTACACTTCGGCGAAGAACGCTCACTGCGCAAGCAGGTGCTCGGTCCAGCAGTTGATAACGTAGTCAGCCTGCTGCAAACGGAAGTGCAGCAACTCAAACAAGCTTCCGATCAGCAGGCGCATCAGCGTAACTTTATTTTGCTGGCGGTTATCATCATCGCTTCACTGGTAGGTATTATTTTAGGCATTCTGCTGCTGCGCTCTATTTTGAAGCCGCTGCATTTGCTGAATTCGCAGATGAATGCGATCGCGGAAGGCGAAGCTGATCTAACACGCCGTATTGATATTCGTCAAAAAGATGAATTTGGTACGTTAGCAGAGAGCTTTAATCGTTTTGTCGCTTCTCTGCGTGATATTGTTAGCCAGATCGGTGCATCGTCAGAGATGGTAGCCGCTTCTGCGGAGCAATTTTCCGCTAGTGCCGGTCAATCCAAAGCCACCTCTGGTCAGGTGGCGGAGTCGATGCAGGTAATCGCTGACAAAGCGGGACACCAGACCCGTCAGTTAGAACGGAATACCGCTGCTCTGCAAACCTCACTGGATAAGCTTAGTGCCATCACTGTCAATACTACTTCCATGGCGGACTTCTCACGCACGATGCGCGATCAGGCAGAATCGGGAGAGCAATCGATCAGCAAGGTTGGGCAGCAAATGAACTCAATTAATCATTCGGTCCTGCAAACGGATCAAAGTGTCGATACATTGGCAAGCCATGCTGCTCAGATTGATACGATGACTACACTCATCAATCAGATTGCAACTCAAACGAACCTGCTTGCTTTAAATGCTGCCATTGAAGCAGCACGTGCGGGTGAACACGGCTCCGGTTTTGCCGTTGTTGCAGATGAAGTGCGCAAGCTAGCAGAGCAATCTGCGGATGCTGCCAGCCAAATCAAGGAGCTAGTAGTACGCATCCAGACAGAAACACAATCTGCACAATCTTATATCCAATTGGTCAAAGAAGAAGTGCATACTGGTACCGAACTGACAGGTACTACTGTTCAACAATTCCGTCAGATTGTCACAGCAGCTGAACAGATTTCCGGTCAAACGCGTCAGATCGCTGATAATGCTGTCCAGATGAACCGCGACTTTACCGATTCATCGCTCATGCTGCAAGAAGTGAATGCTGGTACACGCGACATTTCGGGCAGTACAGAGGAAATCGCTGCCGCAACCGAGCAACAACTCGCATCCAGCGAAGAGATTCTGCATTCGGCAGCTTCGTTGACTACACTGGCAACCGAGCTGCAAACGCTCGTTCACCGCTTCAAAGTAGCTGAATAAGTTTCCTCTAAAATATGTATAAACGAAAAGACAGGCAGCCGCTACTACGGTGCCTGTCTTTTCGTTGATCATACGATGAATCCGTTGTGAAACCATCCTGAGTACATCGTAAATCCTTCATAAATATGTCTGTGTCAGCTTAACGAGTATGGGCAATCTTTACATCTGGCTCTGTGTCGGCTTCATAATCGACGCCATCTGTCTCAAAGCCAAACAGTTGGAAAAATTCTTTGCGGAAGCCTTCCAGATCGGTCAACTCGTATACATTTTCGGTACGCAGCGCATCCCAGATTTTCGCGACTTCCTCTTGCACATCGTCGCGCATTTCCCAATCGTCCAAACGCAGGCGGTCTTTTTCATCCACTGGCGTTTCGCCTTCGGTATACAGACGCTCTGCAAACATACGGTACATTTGCTCAATACAGCCTTCATGTACACCTTTTTCCTTCATTACTTTATAAAGGGCGGACATGTACAATGGTACAACTGGAATAGCCGAGCTGGATTGAGTGACCAGTGCTTTACATACAGCTACATACGCTTGACCGCCTTTGGAACCAAGCTTCTCGTTCATGCTGCGTGCAGTTGCTTCCAAATGATCCTTCGCTTGACCGATGGAGCCCTGACGGTAGATAGCTTGTGTAATATTGGAACCGATATACGAGAATGCTACAGTAACCACATCATCTGTCAGTACATCGGCTGCGCTCAATTGATCGATCCATGATTTCCAATCGTCGCCACCCATTACGCGAACGGTCGCATCGATTTCTTCCTGCGAAGCTGGTTCGATGCTGATCTCACTCACATCACCGGTGTGGAAGTTAACAGTTTTGTTCGTGTACGTTTCACCGATGGGCTTCAGAACCGAAGTAAATGTCTCGCCTGTATTCGGATCGGTACGACGAGGTGCAGCTACACTGTAGATCACCATATCGACTTTGCCGAATTCGGCGCGGATGGCTTCGATCGTATCGGCTTTCAGTTCATTCGTAAACGCATCACCGATTACGCTGAACGATTTCAGCCCTGCTTCTTGTGCTGCCTGTTCAAATGCAGCGGAATTGTACCAGCCTGCGGATGCCGTGCGTCCTTTGACAGAAGCGCCGTCGCGGTAAACACCAATCGTGTTAGCCCCTGCACCAAAAGCAGCTACAATGCGTGCCGATAAACCGTAACCGGTCGATGCACCAATAACGAGTACATTGCGTGGACCTTTTACAGCGGGTTGAGATTTTACATATTCAATTTGTTCCTGCACCTGACGTGCACATCCATCGGGATGAGCCGTTGTACAAATAAAACCGCGTGTTCTTGGCTTAATAATCATAATCTATAGTCCTCACTTTCGTATCGTTCCCTATCATGAATCAATCGTATACATACCTGCTTATTGTAGCATTTTTTGCGTTAGCTGGCATCTGGGAAGGAAGATACCTCTTGCCATACGCGGGGAAATGTTCTATATTAAATTTAGTAATTGATCAATCACTAAAATATAGTAGGAGGTTTCGCATGAAAAAGTTAAGTGCAACCTCAGTCAATCGACGCAATGAGATTATTGCCGCTGCGATTAAAGTCTTTGCCGAAACTGGGTATTACCGTGCTACAACCGCACATGTAGCCGAACGAGCAGAGATTTCGCAGCCCTATGTATTCCGCTTTTTCTCAACCAAGGAAGCGTTATTGATCGGTGCATTGGAAACATCATGGATGCGTATCAAGGAAGCATTCCAGCATATTATTCAAGCTACTGCACCAGAGCAGCTAGAGCAGAAACTAATAGAAGAATATGCTCGCATCATGCAGGAGCATCGTAACGAGATTGTACTGCAAATGCAAGCACAAACCATTCAAGAGCCTGCTGTGCTTGAAGTGATGCAGCGTAATTTTCGTGAAGTACATCAAGTAGTCGTACAGGCATTTACCGATGCAGGTATTGCTCATCCATATGATCGTACGTTATTGTTTCTGGCAAGAGGCATGTTGTGCAATATTTCCATGTCGCTAGATCTTCCAGAATTGATGCACAGTGAGCTGCGTGAGCATCAATAACCTTCTCGTGTGCCTGATAGGACCATGCAAACCGTTTGATGATTGATCCTGTCAGGACACGAAGGGGAAGGAATATATTTTTTTGTATATTTGTAATTGATCAATTACTAACAAAACAACTTTTCATTTTCTACTCTATGTTGATTTGTTTATTCTACTTGGCTTTTCTCTTTTATATGGTTTTTTTCTTCGACATGATATCCGGTTGAGTAACAAATACTTATTTATAAAGGAGCAATTAAGATGAATATGTACAATAAACCAGCCAAGCCGTCCAAACCATCTACACAATCTGGACTATCTAGAATACCTAGAGTATCTCATAGGTATGACGTACAGGAGCATCTGCGTACGAATGACCATGCTGATTCTACACAGCGTTACACGTACCAGCCGATTTCATCTGCACTTGTAGTTGGTGCAACGGGTGGAACAGGCAGAGTCATTGTCGAAGAATTACTGCGCCGCGAGATTGCTGTGATTGCCTTTGGACGTTCCTCTACCAAGCTTCAGCAGATGGCAGCTGAGTTAGGTGATCCGGCATTGCTGTACTGTTATGCAGGGGATGCTTTTCAGACAGAGGAGGTGCAGAAGGCGGCAGAGGGAGTGGAGGTTATATTTCAGTGCGCATCTGTTCCTTATCACGAAATGAATGATCGCCAGTTGCCCTTGGGACAATCGGTATTGCAAGCAGCAGAGACATTGGGTATCAAGCTTGTTGTCGTAGATGGCATTTATCCCTACAGCATTCGTTCTAGCGACGAACCGATTACCGAGGATTATCCCAAACATCCGCCTACTGTCAAAGGTCGCACCAAGCTGGCGTTAGAGCAATTGATCTTTGATGCTCGCTGGCAATCGCTGCAAGCGATGATTGTACGATTGCCTGACTATTATGGTCCATCTGCTAATCAAGCATCGTATATATTTTCTACATTGCAATCCATTGCAGACGGCAAAATTGGCATGTTCATCGGTAACACTACGATCGCGCGCGAATATGTGTATTTGCCGGATGCTGCTCATATGATCGTAGAGCTGGCATGTCGCGAACAAGCATATGGACAGAACTGGCATATTCCATCCGCAGGGCCGATTCATGGTAAGGCGTTGATCGCTTTAGCAAGAGAGGCTGCACACAAGGGCAGTAAGCCTGTTATTCCACTTGGAAAATGGTCGTTACAGCTGCTAGGTACATTTGTACCGGTGATGAAGGAAATTGTAGAGATGCTGTATTTGACTGAAAAGCCATTGCTGCTTAGTGGTCGTAAATATGAGCAGCATATCGGAGACATTCCACGTACTTCCTATGAAGAAGGAATAGCGATTACGATTCAGCATCTCCAACAGTAAGTGATCAATAACTTACTTCTTTTGAAAATATAAAAAAAGAAGTTTAACATATATGTAGGTTGGTTAACTATATATCAGAGATTGGTTTTACAAAATCTAATGAAAAAATAATTAAATAGTATTGCAATCTTCTTTAATTAGTGGTATATTTGATTCATGAAGTTACGAAGAGGTTATAAATAACCTATCGAAAGCTAATTACAAAATATAAATAGTGAAGAGGAGCCATTACCATGAGTACAAAATTTAGTAAAATCCTGATGTCCACTGCTTTAGCCGCAAGTCTGGGTGCTGTAGCCGTAGCTGTTCCAGTTGGAGGTAGCCACGCATACGCTGCAACAAACGATCAAACAAACCACGACAAACGCAAAGACAAAGAAGAACGCATCGCTGATAACAAAGCATTCTTGGATGCACAAACTGCTGAGTTCAACCGTCTGTTCGGTACAGAAGAAGACAGCACTACAACAGAACAACAACCTGCTAATTCTCCAGCAACAACTGAATCAACTACTACAACCAATAACAACTCAATCACTGTTGTCGTTCCACAAGGTGCCAGCCTTTCCGACATCGCTGCTCAATACGGTATCACTGTAGACGAACTGGTTGCTGCCAACAACCTGCTGCCTGCTGGAACTCAATTGACTATTCCGCAAAAATAAGAACGAAATAAGATTTTATCTTTTGTCCCATCCCATATTCCTATTCAAGATCGGCCAAAAACCCCAGGTTACGCTGCATCTGCCAAATGTAGCATAGCCGTTCATATAAAAAAGCTGACGTCCTCCCCTGAACGTCAGCTTTTTTGTGCATGTATGGGATTGAATAACGATGAAGGAGCAGATCAGCGGACCAGATAAGAGGTTGTCAATGGAACGAACAATACCGAACCTGGATCATAGTCTGTACTTTCTACAAAGACAGCTTTTACACCTTTGACATCGATATCCACACCTGTCATCCCTGCATCCGCAGAAAGGGAGAACGTTTTGAGTACGGTTCGATTCTCATCGTACACATTGATTTTTTGATTGCCACTGAGTAGAGCCATTTCCAGATGGAGCGTACTGTATTTGTTGTCAGTCATGACTTGGAAATCGCGATACGATTCTGGTTTATTGTTGATGTATACCTCTTTGTAGTCTTTGCCTTTGTATACCGTTTGGGCAGGGTCTTTGGTGCGAAGTTCCGAGCTTTCCATTGCCGATGAACCAAGTTCACTCAATGTTTGTTTACTGGATGAAGGGGTAGTCGTTGAACCACCGCCAGTGCTACCACCAGATGTGCTGCCACTGCCGATGTTAATGGAAGCATTAGCGCCATCATAATTGACTGGAATGTCCATCAGTTGACCGACGGCACGAACAGGTAGGTACGTTGTACCGTTGTATGTGATAGGGAGAACCTTTTTGCCATTCGCATCGGTAAGCTGAGCAGCATTACCGTTGACTTTAAACGAAAGCGTGCTGTTTAAATAAGCGCGGATGGGCTCCAAGCCTGTTGCCGCAAGCGCACCTGTTCCGATACCCAGTGTTAATGTAGCAGTAACAAGAAGCATAGTGCCTTTTTTAATCATTATTCTTCCTCCTTAAACGAGTTGAGTTCAGACTTGACTGCAACTACGTAGAACAAGTACAGATTGGAATAACGCACGACAGAATGGGGATATGTAGTATGCGATCATGAGAGTGTGTTGTTAGGTGTATGTAAAAAGCAGCAAGTCGGATACTTTATATTTACATAGGGCTGTAAGCCTTGTCAATTGCTGATAGCAAGGCTTCAAATCTGCCATAATAGGTATCGAAGATAGGTATTATTGAAGGGAAATATTCATAAATGAGATATAGCGTATAAAAATAAATTTGTATACGTAGAATCAAGCAGAGATAGAACTTGCAGAATGGTCTATATTCTATATAGCAAATAGAACAATATCAGAGGGAAATCTATACTAAATTAAGAGGTAAGAGGTAAGAGGTAAGAGGTAAGACGTAAGACGTAAACATATACTTGTACGCACGATGAACAATAAAACAACGGAGTACGCTGCAAAAAGCGTACTCCGTTGTTGAATCATAATGTATATTACATGTTCATTTAGTGCTGGGAAGGAGGGTCTTTTTTCAGACCTTTACCGAGTCCCTTCATGAAGCGCAATCCGAATCCAAGCGCACGCTGAATGTCAGGATCTTTTAGTGCGCGAAGCATCGTCATCAGACCGATTTTTTCCGTTTGTGGACGAGCGGCTTCTTGTAGACCCTGCTGTACACTGCCCATCAGCTGGGATGTTTGTGCCGGATCAACGGCAGTTAATGCACCTGCCGCCGCCATCCCGTTATTGATCAGGTTGGTCATTTCCTTGCGAGAGACCTGTCCGAGGATAATCTCGGCGATCTCGGCTTTGGCTTTGAGCATGGACTCGGCGGCACCAAGGATGCCGCTACTCTCCAATTCACGCAGAATGGAGAGTGAGCGTTCCAGCGCAGCATTCGATTCTGCCAGCTGTTTTTGCAGCTGGTCAATCGTCTGCTGTTGTTGTTCCTGCTCGGTTAGTACTTTTTTGCGAATCGTTGTAATCGGCGCAGCCATAGCAATTCCTCCTTCACAAATCATGGATTAACTGAAATTACATATCCACCAGTGGAACGAAGTCTGGGCGATCCCATTTGCGCTGTACTTCGACACCATTTTGCGGATGGCGCTTTTTGTAGCGTGGGTTGATTTCCGGCAGTGGGTTCACACCTTTGACATTCAGAATTTGCATCCGTACTTTGGTTTGTTTGTATGCAGGTGTATGGGTACGAACATCGACCGCAGAACCAGTCAACAGATTGACGGCAGTTTCATGGCTGACTGAGTGCATCGGCACATAGATTTCTTGACCGCGTACTCGATCCGTAATAACGGCGCGCAGCTTGATAGCACCATATGGTGATTCCAAGCGTACGAGCGTACCGCTTTCGATGCCGCGTGCTTCTGCCAATTCTGGTGATACTTCGACGAATACTTCAGGCAGCTTGCGATTGATGCCTTTGGATTTGTTCGTCATATTGCCTTCATGGAAATGCTCCAATAAACGACCATTGTTCAGTGTCAGGTCGAATTCGGCAGGATATTCTACCGGTGGCACGTAGTCAACGAGCGAGAAGCGTGCTTTTTTGTCTGGGAAATAGAATCCATCGGTATACAGCAATGGTGTATGTGCACCATCTGCCGCGCCCCATTGGAAGCTACCCCAGCCTTCCAGCACATCATAATCGCACTGGGAGAAGAATGGTGTCAGGCTCGCCATTTCGTCAAAGATCTGGGATGGGTGAGTATATCCCCAGTCAAAGCCGAATTTTTTCGCCAGCTCTGTAGTGATCCACCAGTCTGGTTTGGAATCGCCCAGCGGCTCTAGTACTTGATACAGGCGCTGTACGCGACGCTCGGTATTGGAGAAGGTGCCGTCTTTTTCCAGCGATGGTGCAGCTGGCAGAATCACATCAGCGAATTGAGCTGTTTTGGACAGGAATACGTCTTGTACAACGAAGAATTCGAGTTGTGACAGCATTTCGTGTACATGATTGACGTTGGAATCGATCCACGCCATATCTTCACCGACGAGATACATAGCTTTCATTTCGCCGCGAGCAATACCGTCTACCATAGCGATATTGTCTTTACCCGGTGTTGGAGAAATGGCTACGCCGTATGCTTTTTCAAACTTGGCACGCGCCAGATCGTTCGATACGTGCTGATAACCCGGCAGCCAAGGTGGCAGTGAACCCATATCGCATGCACCTTGTACGTTGTTGTGTCCACGCAGCGGGTAAGCGCCAGCGCCCGGACGCATGTAGTTGCCTGTAGCAAGCAGCAGGTTGGAGATGGCTGCGGACGTATGCGAACCAGCGATATTTTGCGTTACGCCCATTCCCCAGCAAATGGCAGTGCCGTCAGCATCGCGAATCGCTTCGGCGATAGAGATCAATTCTGCCTGCGAGATGCCAGTAACCTCTTCGGCATACGCAAGTGTATATTTTTCGATCAATTGCAGATAATCTTCATATTGATTCACATGCTGCTGGATAAATTCCGGCTGATGCCAGCCTTGTTGAATCATATAGTTCGTAATCGCTGTAATCCAGACGAAATCCGTACCTTGTTTTGGACGGATAAACAAATCCGAACGCTCTGCCATCTCATGCTTACGCAGATCGGCTACGATCAGCTTTTGACCATGCAGTTTGTGAGCACGTTTGATACGAGTTGCCAATACGGGGTGACCATCAGCAGGTGCACAGCCAATCAAAATAACCAATCCAGCAGCAGCGATGTCTTTAATCGAACCAGCGTCGCCACCGATACCAACGGTAGACATTAGACCGTCAGAAGCAGGGGATTGGCAATAACGGGAGCAGTTGTCCACGTTGTTCGTTTCAAATACCTGACGTGCCAGCTTTTGAATGACATAGTTTTCTTCATTCGTAATTTTGGATGAGGAGATAAAGCCGATTTTGTCGCTACCGTGTTCCTGACGAATGGCGGTCATACGCTCTGCCACATAGCTGAGTGCTTCATCCCATGTTGCTTCGACAAATTCGCTGCCTTGACGAATCAATGGTGTCGTCAGGCGTTGTTCGCTATTCACGAAGTCCCAGCCGAATTTACCTTTGACGCACGTGGAAATGGCATTGACGGGTGCATCGTGGGTAGGCTGCACTTTCAGAATCTCGCGACCTTTGGTCCATACTTCAAACGAGCAACCGACACCGCAGAAGGTGCAGACGGTTTTTGTTTTGCGTGTACGAGTGTCGCGCATCGCGGCTTCCACTTCAGAAATGGCGAAAATACCGCTATAGCCCGGCTCCACTTCTTTGATCAGGTCGATCATCGGATCAAGCATTTCTTCGCCGATACCAGACATAAAGCCAGCCTGACCGAGCATCGTTTTCTCCATCAATGCGTTACACGGACAGATCGTTACGCACTGACCACAGCTGACACAGGAGGATTCGTTAATAGATACACCCTCATCCCAGATGACGCGCGGACGGTCGGCTTCCCAGTCGATCGACAGCGTTTCGTTTACCTGTAGATTTTGACAGACTTCTACGCACTGACCGCAGGCGATACATTGGTTCGGGTCATAACGATAAAAGGGGTGGGACATGTCGACTTCGGTGGTTGGTGCTTTGGGCTTGTACGGATATTTCTGATGCTCGATGCCCATCGCTTCTACGGTATTGTGCAACGTGCAGTTGCCGTTGTTATTATCGCAAACTGTACAATACAGCATATGATTTTCCAGCAAACGATCCATACCTTCAGTTTGGGCAGTCTTGGCAGACAGTGAATCGGTTTGAACTTCCATACCGGATGTTACTGGTGTAGAGCAGGCACGCACCAGCTTGCCGTCGATCTCAACAATGCACGTATCGCAGGTCTGGATCGGATCAACTTCAGGCACGTAACATACTTGAGGATGTTGAATTTCGGCAAGATTGATCGCTTGCAGCACGGTCATACCGGGCTGTGCTTCATAGGACTGGCCGTTAATGGTGAGCTTGACGGATGTCGAATTGTTCATGCAGAAACTCCTTTGTTGTCGGATTACATCTTGATGATGAATAGCAAATAAATAGCGCATCAGCCGATTAAGGGTAATGTAAGCGTATTCGATGCACTACAATGGGAGCACGCTTTTACCATTGATATACCCTAAATATCATAAACAACGGCTAATATAAGGAAAATATTTATATTATTTTCCTTATTGTGAGTGGAAATAAGACCATTTCATAGAACGATGGTACACATTGTCCATCTATCATCGGATTGTCGCGCGTATCCTTAGAAAGGGTAAAAAAGAGAGTCAAGTACAAGGAAAAGGCATAAAAAAACTCCACCTTAAAATCGATGCCTGTACAAAAAACAAGCAGCAAGTTTAAAGTGGAGTAATGAATCAGCAATGACATACTGATCAATCAATCCGATTGGTTTGACGAAAATGTGACCAAAATTCATTATACTCTTCTTTTTTTGAAATTCAAGACACAAGTTGTTCAAACCTAACATTGGCAACCGATAATAAGCAAAGAGTGTTGCAGACCGTAGGATTCATTGATTTCGGGGCTTGAAATTCAAAAGATGAGGTGTATGATCAGTAACAGAGAATCAAGGGGGAACAGGTATGAAAAGAGAATCTGCTTTTAACGATATCGTACGCAAAGTGCGCAAAGATACATTTGGCAAAGGACCAGAACGTATTCACACAACCTTTGTTGATAATATGGCGATTACGAAGATGTGGGGCAATTTTACACCTACCGAAAAGTTTATTGCTGGAACCGAAGAAGGGAAGGAAATGGTGCATCGCGCACGTACTCAAATGGTGCAGCGATTGTACGATCAGCGCATTCCCGATGGATTAGAGGAACTGTGCGGTTCAAAGCTAGAGCATCTGTTTACCGATATTAAAGTGGAGGATGACTTCGCTATTTCCGTTTTTATCTTTGAAAAAAATATTGAACAGGGATGATCATGATGAAGCCGGAATTAAAACATCAGCGCAGCATTATCCGCTATGAGAATGGAAATGTACACGAACGACAGGACAGCGTAGTCTCAGAGCAGCCCATTACCGTCAAGGTGAATGGGGAAGAGTTTGTGACGCTAGTTTGTACACCGGAGCATATTGAAGATATGACCGTCGGCTTTCTGACTTCGGAAGGTGTGATCCGACGGTATAGCGATATTCAGGAACTATGGGTACAGGAGCAAGAAGGGTATGTGCATGTACGTACCGATCGCTGGAATCCCCAGCATCGTCAGCTGTTTACGAAGCGTTATATTACGTCATGCTGTGGGACAAGCCGTCAAGGCTTTGTCTTTGTGAACGATGTACGAACAGCGAAGCGTATGGATGAGGTGCGCGTACGGCTGTCATTTGAGCAATGCTTTGCGTTGATGGAGCAAGTGCAGCAAAGCGCCGAACTATTTCAGCAGACCGGTGGTGCGCATACAGCAGCGCTGTGTGATCCAAGCGGTATCATTTTGGCACGTAGCGATATTGGGCGTCACAATGCACTGGATAAAATTTATGGCTGGTGTCTCAAAAATGAAATGGACCCGCGCGGCAAAATTATTGCCTTCAGCGGACGCATCTCTTCGGAAATTCTGACCAAAGTATCCAAAATCGGCTGCGAAATTATTTTATCCAAGTCAGCACCGACCGAACTAGCATTGGATCTTGCCGATCATCTTGGTATTACGACGGTCGGTTTTATTCGTAAAGGCAGCTGCAATGTATATACGCATCCCCAGCGATTGCAGGAATATGCGGACAAGGATCAAAGCTCTGTGCTATTCTAAAGGGAAACCATTGTGCATGATCTATTCATATTCATTTTTATATAGAATGACAAAAGATAAAGGATCGCTATCAAGCGAAGATTGGGGGAGAGACGATGACTACCTATGATCAACATAACCGTATACTGCGTGACTTACGGATCTCCGTTACCGATCGTTGCAATTTCCGCTGCCGGTATTGCATGCCGGAAGAGATTTTTGGCAAAGATTATGAATTTCTGCCAAACGATAGCGTATTGAGTGAGCAGGAGATTGGACGGATCGCAGCGATCTTCGTCTCGCTTGGTACACGCAAGCTGCGCATCACTGGCGGAGAACCGCTGCTGCGCAAAGATTTGCCTCGTATCATTGAACGACTGTCGGCACTGGATGCTGACGATCTGTCATTGACGACTAACGGCAGTCTGCTGGCACGCAAGGCAAAAGAGCTGAAGGCGGCAGGTTTACACCGGATTACGGTTAGTCTGGATAGTCTGGAAGACGATATGTTTTTGCGTATGAACGGTGGACGAAGCCGGGTGAAACCAGTATTGGATGGCATTGATGCTGCTGCCGATGCCGGTTTGCAGGTCAAGATTAATATGGTCGTACAAAAGGGATTTAACGAAGAAGCAGTTGTACCAATGGTAGATTATTTCCGTGAACGCGGTCATATTTTACGTATGGTTGAATATATGGATGTCGGCAATACGAATGGATGGAACCGTCAGCATGTAGTCAGCAAGCAAGAGCTGCTGGATCGCATCGGGCAGCATTGGCCGCTGGAACCGCTGGCACCGAATTATAATGGTGAAGTAGCTACCCGCTATCGGTTTCAGGATGGCAAGGGCGAGGTTGGCTTTATCTCTTCCGTTACCGAAGCGTTTTGCTCTTCCTGCACGCGTGCGCGTTTGTCGGCGGAAGGCAAGCTGTATACCTGCTTATTTGCGACGAAAGGTCATGATCTCAGACAGTTGCTGCGCTCCGATCTGACGGACGAACAAATCTCTGAAGCGGTTAGTGCGATCTGGAATGGTCGTCATG
This sequence comes from Paenibacillus sp. JQZ6Y-1, assembly GCF_040719145.1. NCBI lineage: Bacteria > Bacillati > Bacillota > Bacilli > Caryophanales > Paenibacillaceae > Paenibacillus > Paenibacillus kandeliae. The sequence goes on along the minus strand of NZ_JBFDUZ010000001.1, from coordinate 3,069,872 downwards.
ACCAGTATTCGCTAGATCGTGGCAGCAATCAGCCGATGAACAAGGAAAAAGGTAGCAAAGTGGAAATGTCCCATATTGGTGGATAGGAAATAGGAGGCGGAATGCCTCCTATTTTTTTGTCACAATATTGACAAAGAATAGCGCCTGAATTAACCTTAGAAAGCGGCTGAGGCCGGCTTGGAATAGATTCAGGGATTGTCTGTATTCTAAGCATGGAATTTCAACTACGTAGATTGGTAATCTTATAGGTAAACTGTAAGAAGATTAATCGACAACAGAACCTTTTCTCTCTGCACGTTTGACGCATATCAGAATGTCAGCATAATGAGGGCTTGTCATGAGGTTTTTTTTGTGCTGTAATGATTCGCTGTCTGCATTGCAATCTGGCGCCAGAGCTGTGATCACAACATCGAGTCTATGTCTGCACAGATACGCTTGACTACAACGAAGACGACATGGATGGAGGATTTACAATGTCTTACTACACACCACAGGAAATTATGAAAATGTCCGCCGAAGTTGGCTTGAAAAAGTCGAAAATGCCGGTATGGACAGTACTAATTCTGGGATTTCTTGGAGGCGCTTTTATCTCACTTGGGTTTTTGGCAGACATCCGTGTTATCGGAACAGCTCCCAAGGAGCTAGGTTCGATTGCAGGCTTTTTCGGGGCAGCCGTATTCCCCGTTGGCTTGATGCTAACATTGCTTGCTGGTGCTGAATTGTTAACTGGTAATATGATGACCATGGCAGCTGCTTTATTTTCCAAAAAAATCAGATTCAGCCAACTGGTGAAAAATTGGGTGCTGGTGCTGATTTCCAACTTTGTTGGCGCGATTTCGATTGCCTACTTTTTTGGGCATGTGGTTGGTTTGACCGAAGGCGACTTTCTTGCCAAAACGGTAGCGATTGCCCACGCCAAAGTAAGCGAAGGCTTCGGTGAAGCATTTGTCTCAGCAATTGGCTGTAACTGGCTTGTTTGTCTAGCTGTTTGGCTTGCTTATGGCAGTAAAGATTCGTTTGGCAAATTCGCAGGTATTTGGTTCCCAATCATGGCATTTGTTGCGATTGGATTCCAGCACGTTGTAGCCAATATGTTCGTTATTCCAGCTGCGATTTTTGGTGGTGCGGATATTACGTGGCTGCAATATCTTGAGAACTTTGTACCAGTATTTTTGGGTAATGTGGTCGGTGGTTCGGTATTCGTCGGTCTAGCGTATTTCCTCGCGTATCGTCATACAATGGATGATGTAGCGACACAGGGCGATATTTCGCAAGCATCCTCTGCGGTTCCTAATCCGCCGCGTGCTGTAAATGAAGCGGCTGTAGGTGGAACGCGCGCGATCAAGCACTAATAGAATAGCGCTTAGTACCGAACCGTTTGTTGCATTTGCATATGGATTTCTCATCTGTATATCGATGTTTGATCTGTATACGGATTTCTCAATCATTATCAAATAGATACAAGCAGGTTCCAGAATGGATGTAGATGCCTGCGGTATCCCATCATACATGTGATGTCTTTATACGATCTAGTCTGATCTACAAACCTTTTATAACCTACCCCAATAGAAAAGCCGTAGCGTTGTCTGTCTGCCTGTATGGCAGTGACAACGCTACGGCTTTTGTTTAGTTCAGTGTAAACATTTGGAGAGTTTGAAAATGAAGAACGGCTTCTGCTTATGCCGGTTTGGCTGTTGGTTCATCATCATTGGTAGTATGAGAGACAGCTGGTTGTGCCGTTGCTTGTCCGATTGTTGGAACCGATTCATTGGTATCCGAAGCTGTAGGCTGCGTGGACTCATCCAATTGGAAGCGATCCAGCTCATGCTGCATTTCTTCGCGAATTCGGCGCAGCTGTTTGACCTGCTCGCTCGATTGCTCGAAAGCGTGACGCTGTTCAACAGTAGAGGCGGTAATTTCTTGGCTACCTGCTGCCGATTGCTCGGTGATGGCGCTAATATTTTCAATCGCCTGCTGTACCTGATTGCTCAATCGTTGCGAGACTTGCATATCGTCGGACAGACGGTGAATATGGGCGGTGATTTTTTCGATCTGACCGCTAGTTTGGGCAAAGGAAGCACTGGTGGAGGCGGTTGCCTGCTCCTGTTGCTCAAACAATTCTACACTGCGTGTTACGGACGCATGCACATGTCCAACTGCCGATGTGATCGACTCGACTGCACTGAAAATCTGGCGTGCTGCTTGAACGGATTGATCCGCCAGCTTCTTCACTTCGCCAGCCACGACGGCAAAGCCTTTACCCGCTTCACCTGCACGTGCTGCTTCGATGGAGGCATTCAGCGACAGCAGATTGGTCTGGGATGCGATATCAGATACGAGTCTGGTCATATTGGCGATTTGATCGGCATTTTGCTCCAAGGAGCTTACGGTTTGCTGCAATTCTGTCATAGCGGCGCGGTTGGTCGATACAAGTTTCAACTGCTCCTGCATCTGTTCATTGCCTTGTTGGATAGAATGCAGAACCTCATTACTATACGATGCAGACTCCGCAGTCGTTTGCAGATTCGTTTGGAACGTATGCTGCATTTGATCAACGACTTCCACGGTTAAACCGAGGTCTTCAGCGATTTTTTGGCTACCGATGGCGAGTTCTTCCACCGATTGCGCAACCTGACGAACGACGTCCTGCATACGATCGTTGCTGCTGTCAATGTCGCGTGCGCGCTCATCTACGCGATTACCTGCTTCGCCGATGGAGCCGACGATATTGCGCAAATTGGAGACCATCTGATGGAAGGAACGATTCAGATCAGCAAGCTCATCTTTGCCTTTTGCCGTAGGCAGCTTGACGGTCAGATCACCACCCGCAATACGCTGGGCAGCTGAGGTCAACACTTGGGTACGGCGGGCAAGCTGTCTAGCAGTATACATATTGAACATACCTACAGCAATCAGCAACACAATCGCACCGAACAGGGCTACTTGTACTGTCGTCGAGATGCTGGATGTCAGATCAGCAGTGTAGCTTTCATAACTCTCTTTGCTGAGCAGCTTCAATTCGTATACATCGTTTTGAATTCCTTCGACACGGATGCTTTCGCGTTTTGCTTCAGCGCTATCTTGTGATTGCATCGCTTTGGTAGCATCATCGGTCAATTGTGTGAACTTGGTTTGGGTACGCTGGAGCAACTGCTGTTCTTCGGTAGAGATTTCGGAGGAAGTCAGCGAATCCAGTGTTGCTTGCGTGCTTTGTATCTGTTTCTCCACAATCGCTTTGTTGCTTTCCGAGATGGAGAAGGAATAGTTGTTAAGCGCCTGCCCGGTCTGGACAAGATCACTATCCAACTGCTGTACATTCAACATAGTCGGCACAAGATCGCTATTTTGCGAGTTGATATTCAGCAGTTGAAAAATGATATATCCGACCAGTACAAGCGAGGCGAGCAGCGATATGATCGCGTTCAGTACCAGTTTGCCTTGTAATTTCATAGGTTCCTCCTGTAATTGGGAAAATGGAAGTCAGCGGAATCAAGACGCATCCAATTGAATGGTAATATCGCCGGAGATTAGCTGCTGCTTCAGTTCATCCAGCTTCTTCTGCTGCTCATCGGTCAATTCAATGACATGAACCGGTGCCAGTCCGACGCCGCCGTCCTGCAAGCCGAATACCATATCCTTTTCCGGGAATTTGCGATTGTTGTCGATATACGTTTGCGTCGTATTGTACAGCGCAACATCAATATTTTTGATCATGGATGTGATGACCGATTTTTCCGCCAAGAAAAATTGATCGCTATCCACGCCGATCGAGTAGACACCTTGCTTTTGCGCTTGCTGCAATCCACCGACACCGGTCAGTCCGGCTACCGTATAGATCACATCGGTATTATGATTGTCGATCATATCTTTGGCAGCAGAGGCACCCAATTCAGGTTTGCCAAAGTCACCAGTGTAATTGATGGTGAATTGTGCATTCGGATTAATTGCACGCGCGCCTTGCTCAAATCCGCTCTGGAATTTATGCAGCAGCGGCGTTTCGATGCCTCCGATAAAGCCCAGTTCGCCCGTTTTACTTGCCATCGCTGCCAAGGCACCAGCGAGGAAGCTGCCTTCTTCTTCTTTAAATGTAATCGAAGCGACGTTAGCGAGGTCAGACTTTTCATCGATCAAAAGGAACTGCTGGTTTGGGTTGCTCTTAGCAATGGTTTCCAAACTTTCCTTGACCGCGTAGCCGAGTCCAATAATCACGTCGTTGTGTTCATCAAGCAATTGCTTGAATGCTTCGTCGTATGTTTTTGTATCTGAGATTTCACGATAATCAAATTTAATTTTGCCTTCATCGCGTGCGCGGATCAATCCGTTAAATGCGCCATCGCTAAATGATTGGTCGCCCAGTCCGATGTCGGACAGCACGATGCCTACTTTCAGTCTGCTATTAGCAGCCTGCGCGGTAGGGCTAATTTGAGCTGCGGAGCATGCGTTTAACAACAGCATAACAGCCAACAGCATAAGACAACTTGCTTTTTTCCAATGATTGTTTTTGTACATTGGCGATTTCCTCTCTGATTCAAAATATTATCCTAGGTTATTATCGGCATTTCAATTTAGTAAGTTAACCGACAAATAGTGATAATATATGCGGAATTGATAAAACTTTAGCAAATTAATGCTTGGAAGCAACTCCATGACAGGGTATGATAGAAATTAATAATTTTTCATAATGAATCAAAGTGCATCAAAGTGATGAATACTACAGCTAACTGGGGGAGAAATATGAAGTATATCAGTACTAGAGGACAGGTTGAGCCAAAAGGATTTATCGATACTGTACTAATGGGACTTGCCGATGATGGCGGTCTGATGATACCGGAACAGGTACCTACTGTATCTGCCGAAACGCTGGAACAGTGGAGCAAGCTGAGCTATGTCGATCTGTTTCTGCAAGTATTCGCCCTGTATGTAAATGATGAAATTCCTGCTGCGGATCTGCGTGAGCTGGCTGAGCGCAGTTATGCTAATTTCCGTCACCCGGAAGTAGCACCCGTTAGCCGCATTAATGATTCTCTGTATATTATGGAGCTGTTCCACGGTCCTACCTTTGCTTTCAAAGATGTAGCGCTGCAATTCATGGGTGAGCTGTATTCGTATATGTCGCAAAAATATGGTGAAGTGATTCATATTCTGGGTGCAACCTCTGGTGATACAGGAGCCGCGGCGATTCAGGGTGTACGTGGCAAGGAAGGCATCAAAATCTGTATTTTGCATCCACACAACCGTGTCAGCAAAGTACAGGAACTGCAAATGACGACAGTGAATGACAGCAATGTGCTGAATCTGTCAGTCAAAGGCAACTTCGATGATTGTCAAAAAGTAATCAAAGATCTGTTCGGCGATCTGCCATTCAAAAAGCAGCATCATCTGCGGGCAATCAACTCCATTAACTTTGTGCGCATTCTGGCGCAAACGGTGTATTACTTCTACGCCTACTTCCGTGCGCAAGAGGGTGCGAATGGTCGCAACATCAACATCTGTGTACCATCCGGTAACTTTGGTAATATTTTCTCCGGTTATTTGGCGAAGCAAATGGGATTGCCCATCAACCGCCTGATCATTGCGACGAATGAAAACAATATTTTAGAGCGTTTTGTGAAAACGGGCGAATACAAGCCGGGCGACTTCCGCAGCACACACAGTCCATCGATGGATATTCAGGTGGCGAGTAACTTTGAACGCTATCTGTATTATTTCCTGAATGAGGATGCAGCCAAAGTATCTGCGTATATGCAGCAGCTGCAAACAGACGGTAAAATCGTACTGTCTGGTGCCGATCTGGAGCAGGTACAGCGCGACTTTGCTGCACATGGCGCTTCCAACGAGGAGTGCTTGGAGGAAATCGGCAAATATCATGCGGAATACAACTATTTGCTTGATCCGCATACTGCTTGTGGTATCGCTGCGTATGAGCAGCACAATGGCGAAGACGAAGTATGTGTTACACTGGCAACCGCACATCCTGCCAAATTTGACGAAGCGATTGTGCTCTGTCAGATCAAACAGGAATTCCCAGAGCCGATTCAAGCGCTGTTCGATATGCCGCAGCATCAAACGGTGATCGACTACGATCAAGACGAAGTGGTTCGTCAGCTAGAATCGTTCTACGCACTGCAAGTATAAAGATGATTCACATCTAACGATGATTGCTTCATCGATTGCTTCATTATTGTATCCTTTTATCCATTCATTCTTGCCGATAGTCGGCACTTCAAGCCGCAGTCATTGTACTGCGGCTTTTTTGACGTTGGGCAGTGGGACAAGGCATAGTATAATAACAGACAATGAATGATACATGAGAACGTTGGCAGCATACAGCATGCCCTAAGCAAGATCCTATTCATGCTGGCGAACATGACGGAGGAATAACAATGACACTGCAACAAGCATTTGCCGCATGGCGGCAGCAATCGGAAACAGTAGTGGAGCAATTGAAGCAACGGGGAGCAGATACGGCGTTTCATTTTAAATCGGTCGCCGATGTGCAGCAAGTAGAGCAGATAGAACAGCAGCTGGAGCTGACTCTACCGACGGAATTGAGAGAATTGCTGATCACCGGAGCGAGCGAAGTCTCGGTAATCTGGTATCTTCCGTCTGAACAGATGGTTCCTTTCGGCTTGGCGGGCGATGTGGGCTGGTCGCTAGAGGTGCTGGATTTTGTAGAGATGTGGTCTGAGGATGAGCATTCACCGGAGCAGCGACGGTATTTGATCTTTTATCATGCCGGAAATGGTGATAGTCTCGTACTGGATCTGAATGATGCCGAGCGTCCCGCTGTATTAAGCTGGAATCATGAAACAGGAGAGTTTCAGCTGCTGGCGAGTTCGCTGACAGCCTTCTTGCAGCGGATTACAGCACTATATGGCATAGGGGCAGAATCATGGCAATATGAGCATTTTGTTGATCATAGCGGTCTGAATATTCATTGTGCTCATGCGCAGCGCTGGCGACAATGGATGCACGATTATGTCCATTTGACGCTAGAGCAGGCGAGTCAGCAATTGGAATCATTGATTCGATATGCAGAGATGAATGATAGCCACGATCTAGCGTTACAGCAAGCATTTGCTGCATTTCCCCCGCAGGAGGTGCTGGCAGCATGGATTAAGCGGATTCAGCAGGAAACGGATACTCATCTGCGCAACGGTCTTATGGAGCATACAGCAAGCATTTGCGGCGCGGTGGCAGCAGATTGGGTACGTGAGCTATGGGCAGCCCCGTTGGATCAGCGTATCAATTCAGCGGTACTGGCGTATATGACAGCGCACTGCTTGCCTGAGCAAGAAGGCTTGCAGCGCATCTATGCTGAATTGGAGCAGATGGAGCAATCGGGTCGTTTAAGCGGATATATGGCGAATAGCTGGCTCAAGCCATTTCATAGTCGTGAAGTGCTGAACTGGATGTGGCAGGATAAGCGTGTCAGCTATCCGTACGATGGTTGGGATCGACTGTTTGCTTGCTCTGAGCCAGCAGTAGAGGACATCTGGCAATGGCTAGGTGGCAGTACGGTGCAGCGTCAGGTGGTCATGAGCGCGCTGGCAATGATAGAGAATGTACAAACTATGTTCCACGAACCGGATCAAATACAACATACACTGGAATTGCTAACGCACCAATTGGAAAAGGCGGTAACGAAAAAGGAAAAAAATCTAGTGAATTGTGCTATAGATGTATTAAACAAATAAATAAATGAACAAATAAACGAATACACCAATGATAGATTGATATATTATTCAACTCAGAAAAGGGGATCGTTATCGTGAACATTCAGCATCGCATTCCGTCGATTGAGGAGTATTTGCATTTGCGTCAAATTTCGGGCTTGAGCGAGATGAGCCGAGAAGGAGCGGAGAAGGGATTGCCGCTCAGTCTGTTTGCCGTTGTGCTGGAAGAACAGGGAGAAGCGATTGGTATGGGACGTGTTGTAGGCGATGGCGGACTGTTCTTTCTAGTGAGCGATATTGCTGTGCACCCAGATTATCAGGGTAGAGGATATGGCAAAGTGATCATGGGCGAAATTACAGCGTATTTGAAGCAACATATGCCGCCGCGTGCGATGGCTTCGCTGTTCGCTGATGTACCAGCAGATCGGCTATATGCACAGTTTGGATTTGAATACGCTGCGCCAGCATCGCTAGGCATGTGGCTGAGGCAACCTTTATCTTCATAAGCTGTCGTACCTATCGTCAGTTGCACAAGCTATCGGAATAATTTTGCTTTGTACTGGCACGGGAGAGAGGCTGGTCGTATAATAGGACTGTTGTTGTGAAACGAAATCGGGATGTGGCGAATGCCTTGTAGTAGTGCTTCCGAGTACCGTCTGCACATTTGTCGCTCCCATACAGCCGGAGGAATGCGTTGTGAGAGTAGAAAAAGATTTTCTAGGCACCAAAGAAGTTCCTGATGAAGCGTATTATGGCATCCAGACGCTGCGGGCAGTAGAAAACTTCCCGATTACTGGTCAAAAGCTGCACCCGGAGCTGATTCGGGCGATGGCGATGGTCAAAAAAGGCGCAGCCCTTGCCAATATGGAACTATCCCGTCTGTACGGACCGAAAGGTGAAGCGATTGTACAGGCTGCTGACGAGATTCTGGAAGGCCGCTGGATTGAGCAATTTATCGTGGACCCCATTCAAGGCGGAGCCGGAACATCGATTAATATGAATACCAACGAAGTCATTGCCAACCGTGCATTGGAAATTATGGGTAAGGACAAGGGCGATTATGTTCATATTAGCCCGAATAACCATGTGAATATGGCGCAGTCGACCAACGATGCGTTCCCAACTGCGATTCATATCGCTACCCTGTCGATGATCGAGCAGCTGCTAGTCGCGATGCGTGAGCTGCAGAAGTCATTTCAGGCAAAAGCAGACGAATTCGATACCGTTATCAAAATGGGACGTACCCATTTGCAGGATGCCGTACCGATTCGTCTCGGTCAGGAATTCCAGTCGTATGCTCGTGTACTCGGTCGTGACATCGTGCGTGTGGAAAATACGCGCGAAAATCTGCTGCATATCAATATGGGCGCAACCGCTGTCGGTACTGGTCTGAACGCCGACCGTCGGTATATTACACGCGTCGCTGAGATTCTTGCTGATATTAGCGGCTTCTCGCTGGCAGCATCGGATCATCTGGTCGATGCTACACAGAATACGGACGCGTATACCGAAGTATCCGCAGCCCTGAAAATTTGTATGATGAATATGTCCAAAGTGGCAAACGATATTCGTCTGATGGCATCAGGACCGTATGCAGGTTTAAACGAGCTAAGCCTGCCTGCTCGTCAGCCGGGTTCGTCGATTATGCCGGGTAAGGTCAATCCGGTGATGTGCGAAGTCGTCAACCAAATTGCTTTTCAGGTCATTGGTAACGATCATACGATCTGTCTGGCTTCCGAAGCAGGTCAAATGGAACTCAACGTTATGGAGCCAGTGCTGGTGTACAATCTGCTACAATCGCTGGAGATTATGAAGCAGGGCTTTACCGTATTCCGTCTGCATTGCGTGGATGGGATTCAGGCAAATGTCGACCGTTGCCGCGAATATGTGGAGCGCAGCGTTGGTATCATTACCGCACTGAATCCGCATCTTGGTTATGAAGTCGTATCGCGGATCGCCCGCGAAGCGATTCAAACGGGCAAGTCGGTACGCGAGCTGTGCCTGCTGTACAACGTACTGACTGAGGATGAGCTGAATATTATCCTTGATCCGTATCAAATGACAGAACCGGGTATTGCCGGGGAAGAATTGCTGCACCGCGAGTAGCGGAAAAGGTGTAGATTCTGATCTGAATGTGTCTATAGCTGGATTAGCAGGGAAATGACTTGCTGTAAGTAAGAACAGCCATTGTAAGATCAAACTAGCGAATACCTTCCAAAAGAGGTATGGATCGAGCATGATTGTAAATCGCTATTATTCCGATGGTAACATACGTTGGGAAAAGCCTGTCCTACTTCAAGGGCAGGCTTTTTTTGCATATAGTGTGATGATTATCTACAAGAAAGTAAATGCAGCAAACAGAAATCAGACACAACTGTTGCTTGCCCACAATGCCGGAATGACGGCAATATTTTAGCTTCTTACTGGCAGATATGATATAGTGCATGTAGAAACCACGCCTGTACTGGCGGCGGCTCCAAGGCAAGATAGCGGTGCAAATGATCCTTTGGCAGCTGTGAACAATAAAGGAACGGAGGGATATTTAATTAACTGATTCACGTCTATCATTACATTGACCAATGGAAGGAATGAGTTTATGAATATGCAAAAGAACTGGATGAAACCTGTATTGACTATTAGCCTATCTGCTGCGCTGCTTGCTGGTAGCGCTTCACTATCTGGATATACTGGCGCACCGACCGCTGTAGCGGCAACTGTTAAATCGGATGTCACTTCTAAGCTGGAAAATCTGGGGCAGCCATTCAAAAGCGAACCATATGCGCGTAATGTATGGGATATGCAAGTATTTGATGGCAAAATCTATCTGGGTAGCGGTAACAGCAGCAATTCCGGTCCTTCGCCCAATGCAGGTCCGATTCCGGTCATTTATTACGATCCGTCTTCTGACAAGTTCGTTACCCAAAAAGTCATTTCCACCAATGCCAAAACAGGCAAGCAAACAACTCGTGAAGTCACTGACGACGAGCAGATCGATACTTTTAAAATTATGAAAGGCAAGCTCTACATACCGGGCAATGATTCCATCGTGCCGGGCTGGAAGTACGGTAATTTTTACGAGCTGAACGGCGAATCGTGGACCGAGTATCAGAATATTCCAGACGCACTACATGTGTATGATCTGGCGTATTATCAGGGTAAAATGTTCGCCGCTATAGGCACTGAGCAAACGCCGATGGTGATGGTGTCTAACGATAACGGCAAAACATGGGACAAGCTAGCGGAAATCGATGGCTATGGTAGCCGTGCGTACAAGTTCTTCCAATTCAAAGGTAAACTGTACGCTGCTGCTATTATTATGCCGGATAACGAGATCTGGGGCGACGAAACCCATGTACTGTCCATCGATAAGAACCTGAAGGTCACTCAGCAAAAAATCAACGGCAAAAACATCCTGCCCGGGATGAAATTTGTGCAGGAACCCGGCAAAACGCCATACAATCGTATTAGCAAAACGGTGGTTCTAAATAATCAATTGGTCTATATCGCTGGTGAATTGTACAATGATGCGCAAACGATGCCGGAAGCGCTGATCGCTGCCAAAGACATTAACAACGCTCGCCGCATTACACTACCGGATCGCAAAGCATTGCCAACCGACATGATTGTGCGTAATAATGTGCTGTATGTGCTGACCTATACAAAACAAAGCGATGGCAGCTATGTGAACCGTGTGTACAAAACACGCAATCTAAAAAACTGGTCGCAGCTACTGCAATTTGAAAAAGGGACGTATGCCAAGTCGCTGGAAGAGTTAAACGGTGACTTCTACTTTGGATTGGGTACAGATACCGAGCCACTGGCAGCATCTGCTGGTCAAATTTTGCGGGTGAAGGCAGCCGATATTCGTAAGTGATTTCGTACCGTATACTTTTTCGTGACAGTGACGAGAAGTGTAAGTGAGCACGAATATAAAAAGCACAATCGTGTTCGCAGCGGCATATGCTGCGGACGATTGTGCTTTTTTGTTATGCTTTGATAGGGAATGGAAACTGACAGTACTCCGAAACATCGGTAATAATTCGCCCGTCATTTCTTATTTTGTAGGTAGCCTTCTCTTTTAATAGGAACATTCTCCATCTTCAATAAGCTCTAGCTACGATTGCTTGCGCTCCGCAGACAGCTCTTTACGCAAATTTAGCGGTGGTGCGATGCGAGCGGGTAGCATCAATCCAAGCTGATTCAAATCCTGCAAAATGCAGCGTACATGATACCGATAGATCATAAGTAAATCCTCACCGTGCATGGTCAGCGGACGAGCGGGAGGAGAGCTGAATTTGAAATCCACCTGTGGCTTTTCTTCCACGGCTTGCGGTGGTTCATCTGTCAGTAATCGTAGCATCCGCATATGCGAATACGTATTGTGATAAATATCGATTTCCTCTTCCAGATGATCCATAATCGTGCGTTTCTTCTTATTCAGATGGAATTCAGAGGTGTAGATTTCATACACCTTCTCTAATTCAGACATATCCTTTTTCAGCGAGCTGATATGTACACCACCGCCTTCGGCAAGCAATTCGTGTGATAGCACTGTAAGACGTTGACGTAGAATTTTGCGTCGCTGCTCCATATTACGCTCATGATTGGGCGGAAAGACCAGATAGTTGATCACTACCGCTACGCCAATACCGATCAGTGTATCCAGTACCCGATTCATCCCGTAAAACCAAGGATTTTCGCCCGGTCGGAGATTGAGCATAATCGCCAGAAATACAATGCTGGCAATGGAGACGGATTTATTCCATTTGAGCAGATTGCAAATGTAAATGACAACGACAATACCGACAGCGGAAAACGCGGCACTATGCGGATCGACGAGAGCGAATGCTATTCCGATCACAGCACCGACAATCGTACCCATCACTCGATTTTTGCCGACGGTATAGGAGTTCGTAACCGAGTTCTCCATCGCAATAATCGTAGCAATGACCGCATAAAATGGATACTCCAGACTGAATACCTGCGAGATCAGCAAGCAGGTCAATACGGCTAGAGCAGTTTTAATATTACGCATACCAATTGCAAATTTCATAGTTTCAATCGATTCCTTCCTGATATTCCGGCTTGAATAGTGGATTTATACTATAATGGATTACCCCAATCTTGTCTATGAAGTTGATCCTGCATGTATATAAATAGTCAATATAAGATTTTGGTCTATTGGTATTGTAAACGGGATAGAGGAACAATTACATTTTTAGCAATTTATTTTTTATAATACTAATTGCAAACCTATCTAATTTGTGTTATTATTTGATATGTCAATGATTGATGGGTCACAGATTCATATAATGACCATTTCATCATCTAGTATTATCAGCGTACAGACAGAAAGGGGAGAAGACTTGTGTCGCAGTCATCATCAGAGGATATATTGTATCAGATACAGGGACTTCAACGCCAGCTATCGTGTACGTTTGAAAAGTGTGCTGGTATCAGTGCATCGCGATTGCAATTGCTTTGTCATCTCTACCAATCGGACGAGATTAGTCAAAGCTCGCTGCAAAAGCTAGTCGGTATCGATCATGCCGCGATTACCCGCCATCTCAAGCAGCTGGAAGTAGAGCAGATCGTCGTTCGACGCAGCAATCCGCAAGACAATCGTATTACGCTTGTGCAGTTAACCGATATGGGACGAGAGAAGATTATATCTTTTCGTCAGGAGCGTGAGCAATACGTAGAGCAGATGCTGAGTGGTTTTAATGAGCAGGAACAACAGCAACTATCGAGTATGCTACAACGCATCAATGCCAATATCGAACATATGTAAGCCTTAGGAAATGAAACGATACAGAGATTAAAAGGAGAGAAACCCAATGACAACTACAAACAATACAACAAACGCAGTAACACCAAGTAATGATTTTGCCAAAATCGCTCTGGAACGTCGTTCTATTAAAAGTTACGACCCAGAAGTGAAAATCAGCCGCGAGGAAATGAACGACATCCTGACTGAGACTACACGTGCACCGTCCTCGATCAACCTGCAACCTTGGCGCTTCGTTGTTGTTCAAAGTGAAGAAGCCAAAGCACAATTGCTGCCACTGGCAAAATTCAATGCGCATCAGGTTGAGACTGCAGCAGCAGTTGTAGCTATCTTCGCTGACCTGCAACATGAAGAGAATGCAGAGTATATTTTCAACAAAGCAGTTGAACTGGGCTATATGCCAGCTGAAGTAAAAGAACGTCAGCTGCCATTCGCACTTGGTTATTATGAGCAGCTGTCCCGTGAAGCTCGCAAAGAAATCGCTCTGATCGACAGCGGTCTGGTTGCAATGCAGCTGATGATGGTTGCTCGTGCACATGGTTATGACACTAACCCAATCGGTGGTTATGACAAAGAGCAAGTAGCTGAAATGTACGGCATGGACAAAGAACGTTATGTACCAGTTATGCTGGTATCCATGGGTAAAGCAGCAAATGAAGGCTACCCTTCGATGCGTCTGCCACTGGACATGATCGCTGAATTTAAATAAGCATATTTGAAATAAAAAAGAGAATGCGAATCGACGATTCCTTTTTCCTTGCACTCGCTGAATGGTGAGTGCAGGAAGTGGAATTTGTCATTCGCATTCTCTTTTTGCTATTGATGCGGTCCATATCGTATTTATGCAAGCTATAGGGTGACATGGTGAAGCTTGAACTGAGATGTAAGCATGCTACATATTGTATTACTTTGCACTTACTATTTTGTCTGACAGCTCAATCGTACATCACAGTCTGAATTTAGCCACCATCATACCAAGATACTCTTTACAAGCAGAACTGAACGCATTCATGGAGCTGCCGGAAGGGGCAAACTTACTGACATATAGCGCGCGCGGCGTGCTGGTCCAATAATCGGTTGGATACGGAAGTACATTCCAGCCTGCACGTTCAAATTCAATCACCGAACGCTCCATGTGCATGGCAGAAGTGATAAGCACTGGCTTACTCCAATGATGCTGTTTGAGCAGTTTCGACGTATTGGCAGCATTTTGCTCGGTATTGAGCGACGCATTCTCAGCGATTACATCCTGTTCTGGCACGCCCATCGCTATAAGCTGGCGACGCGCAATATCCGCCTCATTGCCGCTATCCGAGAATACCTGACCACCGGAGAAAATAATCGGCAATCCGGTTTCGCGATACAGACGCATCGCTGTAATCAGTCGATTGCCTGCTGCACCGGATAAGTTACCAGTGCCATTCATATCTGGTGTTCCACTGGTCGCGCCACCGCCCAGTACAACGATTACATCGCTGCTAGATTGTACGGTAGCCTGCTTTGGCTGTGGATACGTATGCTCCAGACTGCCAATCAACGTATCGGCAATGAGTGGAATCATCGACAGATATAGCAGCACATTCAGACCAAGCAATACACAGGCTGCAGTAGTATGAATTTTCCACAGCCAGATCGTCATAAGCAGCAGTAGAATAACGAACAAGCCCGGTGGCAGAATAAAACTGTACAGAAATTTAACAACATATAACAAGCAAAAACCGCCTTCCGGTTGGATTCAAGTAAATGTGTGAACGTATCAAGATCAAGAGATGACAAGGTTTAGCATATGCGTGTACAAGCTATTTGCTGGATTTGTCTACTTTGGATGAATCATCATCGGTAGATTGCGTTGTATTGTCACCTTGTGTTGTATCGTTGCTTTGCGCGTATTGTTCATCATCAGAGGATGATACGTCTATAGCAGGTACATTGCTAGCGTCCCATACTTCTCTAGTATCCGAATGGGACGCTTCGATCCGTCCGACAGTCGGCCACATAATTCGGTGTGATGTATGACTCCATTGTTCATAAAACATCAAGGAGCCTTTATGGAACAAGCGTGTCACCAGATGCAGGAAAAAGCCGACGTTTAACACAAACAAAATCAACAGATACACAATCGCTTCCAGCCGCGATGGATAGCCTTGTGAAAATGGCAAATTGAGTAATCGCTGCAATCCGAAGAATCCCCAGTACAGTAGCCCATAACGTATCATTAGCGAATACAGCGGAATACGTTGTGGGTTATCCGGTTTATGCTCTATATCGCTGACGAGTTGGATGCGCACGATCCATTTGCCCGGTGTTATACCATTCGTAGCATACGTCAGCAGCATAAAGTAGGCTCCCGTTGCTACCCAGAATGATAGAGGAATATCTAGTGCCGATAGGATCGACAGCAGGATGGAGCAGAGCAGATTGTCAATCAGAAAGGCAAGCCCGCGCCGCGTATAGGTCACTCGCCGCTTAGAACGGTCCACACGCGCATCTAGCTGTCGAACATTAGGCAAATGCTCTGAAATCCATGCTGCTATCAAGAAGCCAATCATCCCGCCAAATGTATTGCAGATCAGATCGTCCACGTCGAAAATTCGATACGCATGATCATAAATACCGTAAATGCCCGTCAACTGTGTGACTTCAAACGATAGCGATAGCAGAAACGACCAGCACATCGCACCCAACCAGCCACGGTGAAAATAATAGCGCAGCAGCATCCCAAATGGCACGGTTAGCAAAATATTAAATATGACCTGCCAGAAGGCGCGCTCGCGAAATATATGAAGATAGGTTGCCGGGTGCTCTAGCGAAACGGAAGTTTCCTTTAAAAAATCACTCACAAACTGAAAGGGCACAAGCTGCATATCTCCACCCGCTAGTGCAGCGTTATGTCGAGTCGATGGAAACGGCAAAATCACCAAAAAATACGCATTCATCAAATACAGCAGGCATGTATACAGCGTGATCGCCCGTACCACATGAATATAGCCATACCGACGATATTGATATACTAAAAAAGGCAGCGTAAATAAAGCTGCTGCCAGCGGAAAAGCAATAAAAGCATAGAGGATTGGTCGAAAATAAGCGTCCACCATTATCATTACACCTGCCACAGCCATAGTGAAATGTGTCCTGTTCTTGCCGAATGTACATGTCAATTTCAACGTCGGCAATGGAGGATCATTCCTATCATTGTACAGCAATTTATCACAAATGCCAGCCTGCATCTACTGCATGCGTAGACGGATCAGTAACCGAACGTTCATACCGTTATCATTTTCATTTTGTACAAAACAAAAACTGCCTGTCATGCCAGACGGCAAAACAGGCAGTTATATTTGATTATAGAGATACTATCGTTATGCTTGCGATTTTCCGCGGAATTTGAAGAAGGCACTGATCAGCAGTACGATCAAGAAGATGATACATGCACCGATACTAATGCGATTATTGGCATCAAACAGGAATAGGATAGCAATAACGAACAGACAGATCGCTGTTAAACCGGAGATGTACGGGTAGCCCCAAATACGGAATTTCGGCTCCACTGGATACTGTTTGCGCAGCTTCAGCTGAGACAGGCAAATACTAATCCATACGAGCAGTACAACAAAGCCCGGTACGGCAATCAGAATACCAAATACTTGATCTTGAGCGACATAAGCAAGCCATGCGCCAATTAGCAAAATCACCGCACATAAAATCAGACTGTTAACCGGAACGCCGCGACGGCTTGTTTTGGCTAGCAGAGCTGGTGCTTCATTGTTGGTTGCCATAGAGTGTAGCATCCGAGTCGCACCATAAATACCAGAATTCGCTGCCGACAATACCGCAGTCACCAGAATAAAGTTAATAATATGAGCAGCACCCTGCAAACCGGTTGCTGTTAGTACCTGTACAAATGGGCTGTCTTGACCGCTCAACTGATTCCACGGAATCAGACCGCAGATGATCAGAATCGGCAAGGTGTAGAACAGGATAATACGCAAAATAAAGCTTTTGACGATCTTCGGCAGTACTTTATCTGCATCTGGTGTCTCGGTCAGTGTTAGACCGATTAGCTCAGAGCCGCCATAGGAGAACATAACGACCAGAAGCGCAGATACGACAGCCATCCAACCATTCGGCAAAAATCCGCCGTGAGCAGTCAAATTGCTCAGATACGGTGTATTGCTGCTAGGAATAATACCGAACAGCAGGCAAGCACCCAGAATGATAAAGATAATGATCATGGCAATCTTGATACCTGCCAGCCAGAATTCCAGCTCGCCCAATCTGCCTACGCTCATCGTATTGACCAGCAGTACAAAGATAGCACTCACTAGACTCAGCAACCAGAGCGGTGTATCAGCAAACCAGAATTGCAGGAAGCTACCCGCAGCGATCACTTCAATTACGCAAACCGCCAGCCACATAAAGCAGTACAACCAGCCAACAATAAAGGCAAGTCGTTGACCAAAGGCAAGCGAGATAAAGTCCTTCATATTGCGATTCGGATACACGGTTGCCATTTCAGCAATCGCGCCCATTACAACGAGCAGTAGCAAGCCGGCAAAAATATACGTGAGAATTACGCCCGGACCTGCCAAGCCGATTGTTTCGGAACTACCTTTGAAAATACCCGTTCCGATGACGCCACCCATTGCCATAAACGTAATATGACGCGGCAGCAATTTTTTTTGCAATGATGCTTCAGGGGTTGCTTTCAAACTAAAATCCTCCTCAATACGACTACAGTAGTAGTGCTTTAAATCAGTCAAGTATCTCTATACTACATTATTATCGACCAATGCGATATGAAATGATTAGCCATTTATCAAAAAAGCCACCCTTCGTCACACCGAATGCTAGAGTCGCTTGAGGCTCCTGTGCAAGGCATAAGCTTGAATCAAGTTCCTATGCCGGTTCGGTTGTTTGAAAAGGTGGCTTTGGGTAGCGATTGGAATCGATACTGCCCAACGGTCGTACGGATTCCTGTATTACTCACATTTGCTTGAACTGCAATGGTTTTATTTCGATACGATGTTTTTTAAAATATCGTCGATGATCATGGAGTTAGCAACAGCGCCAGTGTACAGCCAGCTGGATTTCATGCTTAATGTATAGGCATGACCTGCTTTGACAGCAGGAATGCTGTTCCAAACGGAGGAGCTAATACCATCATCGGGCTTGGCGCCATCCTGAATAATGACAAACAGATAATCTGCATCAAGTGCAGACAAGCTTTCTAGTGAAAGCGAACTCCAGTTGGCGGTTTTTCCTTCGGCTGCTTGTGTAACAACATCAGGTACTTTGAAGCCCAGATCATTGTACATTACATCGCCACTCGATAGCTTCGGATTGACGACAAATACGCTTTTGCCGCTAATCCAGATGGCGGCTGCGGATTTGGTACCGACCTTTTGCTGAATTTGAGCCTTGGCATCGGCTACTTTGGCATCGTAATCGGATAGCGCTTTTTCAGCTTCGGTGCTTTTATTGAGTACTTCACCGACCGTTTTCAATTCTTCCCGCCAATCGTTATTTTCCGCATTACCGACTACATAAGTTGGTGCAATCGCAGAATATTGATTGTATTTATCACCTTCCACCATTTCCGCGCTATCCATCAGTAGCAGATCAGGCGTAAAGCTAGCGACTGCTTCAAATGGAAGATCGGAAGAGATAGTTGGCACATTTGCCAGCTTGTCCTGCAAATAATCCTGCACACTGCCACCTTTGATGGACCATTGCGCTGCTGGTGTTACGCCCAATGCTACAAGTGGATCTTCCAAGTAGGAAGCGATGATACGCTGTGGATTGGCAGGGATGTTTACTTCATGACCCATGCTGTCCTTGAGCGTACGTTCCGATGCGGTTTCCGTTTGGGTGGCAGCTGGAGTCGACGATGACTCATTGGTGCTGTCGGTAGTTGTAGTAGCAGAAGAGCACGCACTTGTTAGTAGCGCAAGGGACAGGATCAGCGTTCCCGCCACGGTGGTTTGGGTACGACGTTTCATGATGGTATTCCTCCAGATGGTAGAAGTTTAGCCCATAGGTATGACGATATACGCTCCAAACATGGACCATTACGAACAGTATACACGATTATACGTATAAGTGATAATGATTATCACATGATAAATTCAGCGAGTAGAATAGCTGGATGAATCCAATGGAAAATAGCCTGTTTGCTGAATCAACTCCTGCCCTTGCGGTGATAAGATCCAGCGTAGCAACGGCTCCAAATGCGGATTGGAGGAGCGAAGCTTCTGGAAGGGTGGTAATTGTAGAGCGTGATCAGAGGAGGTAGGGACCGAATGTGCTGGCGATTTTGTATCTTTGGATGTTGGAGCAGTAGCAGCTGAATCATCTTGAGGTGAAGTGGTGGAGGCGGTTTTGTCAGATGCTGCTTCTGATGCCTTGGCTTCTGCCTGCTCACTCTCCCATTGTCCCGTATATTGGTATCCAGCGGTTACTGCATAAAAGGGAGCGATCAACGGATAAGTACCATTGGCAATGTGTTGTTGATCCGGGTATACGCCGTCAATTGCCAGTAGCTTGATATGCTGCTCTGGATTCATGACTGTAGCAAAATAATGAAACGAATAGCCGATTGCATCATCATAATTGTGGTAGTCTTCTACTCGTTCCATCATACCGCCCATACCTGTCGCCATCATTTTCCGCTTCGGCTCCATGATCTGTCGATCACCCATAAAGCGTCGAAGCATTGCTTGACTGCCGCTATCCTCTGGGCGCTGAAAGGCAGCAATCTTCTCGTCGTTGCCACCAACCTGTTTCCAATTGGTAATCTGCCCGCTATATATTTGCTTCACCTGCTCAGAGGTTAGATGATCCACTGGATTGTCGGTATTCACGAAGAAAACAAATGCCTCTTGTCCAATTGGGGTCAAATATAGCTTGATACTGTTGCTTTCCGCCGATTGTAGTTGACCGACGGAAGGAGCAGCGGCAAAGATCATGTCGACATTGCCATCGATCAGACGCTGATAAGCGGAACCCGTGCCGCCACTCATCACTTCACTATCTAGCGCATCATATGTTTGGCGCGGATATACTGCCTGTGCAAAGGCGGCATATACTGGATACAGCGCGGTTGCTCCATCCAATCGTGGCAATTCACCTGTCTTTAGCTGATAGGTAGACGGTTGGGAGAGTGTAGCCAGCTGATTGTGCTCAGCAAATGGATCATAGGCGTTCAGATCGACATCCTGTGTATTCACGGCAATCAGGCTATCATCATACATGGTATACAATTTGTAAACGCCAGCGGTGAATAAGCAGAGTGCAATCCCAATGAATAGCAGACGTTTGAACATCCGATGAGTAGCAATAGAGGGGAAGACAGATAAGACGATATAGATTTCAATCCATACCAGCACAGCAAACAAACAAATGATATACATCAGCGGCTGCTCTAGCCTCAGCAGGATGACTACACTAATCACAACACCGATGATGCCCAATACCGCAATACCAATCAATCCCAGTGCAATGGAGAGCATGATTTTGTTATGCATGATTCCTCCTGATTATGTATAGGTACAGCCAGCTGAGGATGGATTGAAAAGGATCGTGCTACCAACCTCAGCATCGCTGTACATGAAATAGGACGTTTTATTTGCAATCTATGGGTAGTTTAGCTGATTACTATTAGAATTCTTTAGAAAATCTGATGAGTATTATTGAATCAGTATCACTGAAACGGTACTGATGATGGAATGAACGGCTATAGTTTCTATACATGGTGAAGTATGTTTAAGAGGTTGCTGTTGCTGCACAATCTGCTAATTGCTGCTCATCTAGTTCCAGCAGTACCGGACAGTGATCACTACCGAGAATAAGATGATCAATCTGAGCATCGCGCAGTGCTGGGATCAAGCGCTGGGATGCCAGAAAATAGTCGATCCGCCAACCGATATTGCGTTCGCGCACCTTCGCCATATACGACCACCAGCTATACATATCAGTACGATCCGGGTAAAAGTGACGGAAGGTGTCGACAAAGCCAGATTGCAGCAGTGTAGTCATTTTGCCTCGTTCCTCATACGTAAATCCAGAATTGCCAATATTGGATCGTGCGTTTTTGAGGTCAATCTCCTCATGGGCTACATTCAAATCTCCGCAAATGATGACCGGCTTGATCTGATTCAGCTGAGTCACATATTCGCGGAACCGATCCTCCCATTCCAGCCGATACGGCAGACGCAGCAGATCGCGGCGTGCATTGGGCGTATACACATTGATCAGATAAAAATGATCAAATTCCAGCGTTAGCATACGACCTTCTTCCTCATAATCCTCCTCCATCCCATAACGCACAGACAGGGGAGCAATGCGGGTGAAGACGGCTGTGCCGGAATAGCCCTTTTTCACTGCATAATTCCAATATTGACGATATTGATCACCATGATCCAATTCAATCTGACCTGCCTGTAGCTTCGTTTCCTGAATACAGAAAATATCTGCATCGACAGCGGCGAAATAATCGTTAAATCCTTTTTTGACAGCGGCACGCAGCCCGTTTACATTCCAAGACACAAGCTTCATTGATGTATATTCTCCTTCATTGCGACAAAAGTAAGTGTGTATCCTAAGATAGGATGCAGAATGATCCTTTTCAGTGTAACATGTTTGGGAGAAGCGATTCATGTGCAATTGGTGAAAAGAATATAGCATAGTTACATACATATCCAATGGATGTATAATGACGAACATACGCTCTTGTTTTGCTTGACAGAGAAGAAGCAGAGCGTGTATAGTAAAAGCAATTCAATACTTGTGCGGGCGAAGCACCTCGCAGGACAGCGTAGTTTCTGTTCTGGAGGTGCTTTTTTGTATGTAAAACTCCATCCTATTGCGCTCTGTCCGGTTTACCTGTAATGCCAATATTCATAAAAGGAGTTAATGATGATGAACCAAACAAGCACACACAAGCAATATGAGCAACCAGCAGGAATGGAGCAGGACAATCACACAGATCTACATAAGCGTAAGTATGCAAGGACTAGTGAATGTAAGATACGATATATCAGCAAAAGCAAAGGCGTACAAGCAGGCATGATCGTGTTCATCGTTATGCTACTCTGTGCATACACGGCTATTCCGCAAACGGCATCAGCAGATCAATGGTCAAGCGCGTTGAGCGGGATGGATACGCTGTATGATAGTGTATCAGCATTGGAAAACGTACTAGAGTTGCAAAGCGATCAGATTATCGCTCTGCGTAAGCAAAATAATGCGTCGCTAAAACGTGTCAAACAACGTATCCAGACCATCGACTCTAGCCGTATTCAGTCATTACAAACAGCTGTACAGCAGCTAGAATCCAAGCATGCACCACTGCTCAAGCAATACAAGGAATTGGGGCAGCAGATCACTGCTGCGCGTAAGGTCAAAAATACCAAGACTGCTGAATTACTCACCACCCAGCGCAATCGCATCAAGGCACAGGTACAGTCTGCACGCGCCGAAATTAACACCAAAAAGTCCGAATTATCCTCTGCCCGTAAGCAAACAGCAGCACGCAAACAAAAGGTGCGCGATCTGCTGGAGCCGATACAGGTACTCAAAAAGCAAATTACAGCTGAAAATAAGATCATCTCCGCTGCTCATAAGCTGCGTACATCGGCTCGCAAAGGCTATCGTTCGGCATTGAAAAGAGGCGATGCGATTACTGGTGCAGCGCAACTGGCAGTCGTGTATCGGCAAATGACTATTGTGCAGCAATCGCGTCAGAAGATTCAAGATTGGGAAAAACAGATCAGCCGTCATATTCAAACCGCCGAATCTCAATTAAACAGTCTGACCTAACAGTACATACAGATCAGAAGATAACAGGGAATCGCAAACATTAGCAGCAATCAAATGGCGACACATATCTATACCTTAGATTGAATGATACGTTGGATTCCCGTAAGATTAAGGGTGAATTCAACATTTCAGGAGGTTGTAACCATGAGTGAGATGAGCGATATGAGTGAAGTTCCCATATTGATGGAATACTTGACTGTACCATCAGCCTATAAACCCGGTGTAATTCCCGGTCGCAATGCTTGGACGTTTCTATCTAGAGTAGGAGGCATCCCGCAAATGTGGGCATTGGATGAGCAGCAGATTCCCTTTTTATTCATGGAAGCGGAAGATCGGATATTGAGTGTCTTTTATCATCCACAGGGCACTCAGGTTGTCGTTGGTGTCGATCATCAAGGGAACGAGAAGCAGCAAATTTGGATTGCCGATCTGGATGATCAAGGGCAGGGTGTACGTCATATGCGACCACTGGTGCAATCGGCAGAGCATTTTCATCATATTGGTGGCTGGTCGAAGGACGGGAAATGGTTGTCCTATTCCAGCAATCGTCGTGCAGCAGGTGCTTTTGACGTTTGGATTGTGGATGTACATACAGGGGAACGTCGGATTGTTTTTGAATATACTGCCAATTGCGTACCTCTGCAATGGGTGGATGAGGAGACATTACTGATTCGTATTCAGGAAACGAATCTGAATAATGCCATTTACATGCTGAATATACATACGGGAGAACAGAAGCGAATTGGACCAGATCATCCGTCTGCTCATTATGAATCTGTCGTTATTACTGGACAGGGCAACAGAGGCTATGTGTTAACGGATCTGAATGAGGAAACGTTATACGTAGCCAGCTTTTCGACTGCCGACCCCTCTCGGTTGCGAGAACTATTGCATGTGCCGCGTTGGGATATTGAACACTTGGCAGCAACGCCTACAGGCGAAGTGCTTGCTTTTCATATTAACGAAGGCGGGATTTCGCAATTGGGATTATATTTCACCGATACGGGCGAGCAGGAAATGATCGAGGTACTGCCAAAAGGTGTCGTTGAATCGCCAGTATGGCTGAATGAACAGGAACTGCTGTTTACGTTCAAATCGGCAGTGCAGCCGGGGGATATTTGGAAGTATCATCGTTTAACTCGTGAATTGGTGCGATTGACCCGAATGGGCGAGTCGGAGCAGATTAGCTCCCAATTGGTACAGCCGTCGCTGCATCAGTATGAATCGTTTGATGGATTAGAGGTGCCATACTTTTTGTACACGCCTTCGTCTGATCATGAATGGAATGCAGGGCGGAGTGGAGATGGAGAGCAGAGCGATGCATTACTACCAGCTCCATCTGCTTCATTGGGCAAAGGTGACAAAGGTCAATCTGCAAATGAACGTCAGCAGGAAAGCGGACGATCCGCAGTAATCTATGTACACGGTGGACCAGAAGGGCAAACGCGTTCAGAATATCATCCAGTAATGCAGTATTTGGTTAGTCAGGGATTTGTCGTAGCTGCACCGAATGTACGGGGAAGTCTCGGATATGGCAGAACCTATGTGGAGCTGGACGATGCGCGCAAACGGATGGATTCGGTACAGGATCTGGCATGGCTCGTCAAAGATCTGATTGCTCGGCATAATGTTCATCCAGAGCGCATCGGTATTATGGGACGAAGCTATGGCGGCTTTATGGTGCTGGCTGCGGTGACACATTACCCTGAACTATGGGCAGCAGGTGTAGATATAGTTGGTATTTCCAATCTGAAAACATTGCTGCAAAATACGGGCGAATGGCGCCGAAAATTACGCGAATACGAATATGGCTCATTGGAAGAACACAGTGACTTTTTCGATGAGATTGCACCATTGCATCATTCTGGACGTATCACAGCGCCACTCCTTGTATTTCATGGTCGTAACGATACACGTGTGCCGGTTAGTGAGGCGGAACAGCTAGTGCATGATATGAAGACTCGGAATCAAGAAGTGGAGCTGATCATTTTCGAGGATGAGGGGCACCAGACGGAGCGATTGGAAAACCATATTACAATGCACAGTAAAACGGTAGAATTTTTTGCTCGACATTTGCGGTAAACAATATAAGAATACAAGAATGAGATGGATGATCAATGGATCGATCAGGACGATCAATGAACTAGGTAGAATAGCAAATGACGAGATATTATCAATGATAAGGCAAGAAGCCGAGAATCTTACGATTCTCGGCTTTGTTTTTGATCTATTCCATATAACATATCCATATGGAATGCTTATGTTACTTATGGTAGGTTCCGGCAGACACCAAGTCTTGGAGCTGTGCCGCTACACCCAATGTCATAGTCTGTTGTGGAGCTTGCCCCATCAATACTCTGCCATACAGCTCCAACCCTGTAGATGCTGTAGTCAGTGCATGATTGGCTCCACCACGAATATCGCGAAAAATCTCGGCGAGTCGGTTCGATTCAGCGACAAAGCTGCCGCCACTTTCTGCTACGAGCAGATCGACTGCTTCCCAGCACAATTTTGAGGCATATGCGATATCAGTTTGCATTTGGGCAAATTCTTGTACGGTAAAGGGGCGATGGGTCTGCACATGATCCTCTAGGTGATCAATGGTGCGACTAATATGCAAATGCGCCGATTCCACCTTCATCGCTGCCAATCCAACATGATACTGAATATGACCGACCGCTGCCTGCGAAGGATGAACTGTCATAGTAATTCCACGTGTGGGAGCCTTTTGAACAAAACAATCGACAGCCGCTCTGGCTAGACCGAGAATGGCACTTATGCCTGTTGTAATGGTGGTAATGACTTGAGTATAAGGTTTGTATCGATTTATACCGTCGCTCGGTTGCTGCGACATCTCTATGCCACTTAACTTAGTATTAGCAATATATTCATTTGGCACGAATACATCCTGCAGCTTGAGACTATTGCTGGCAGAGCCTTTTAAGCTGATCGTATACCAGTCATCTACAATATCAATCTGGTCCATGGGTATAACTGCCAAAATCATCTCAGGCTGCTGCTGATCAGAACGATTGTTTAGATCATTTATATTTAACAGCGCATGAGTCGCGTGTTTAGAGCCGGAAGCAAATCCCCAGAACCCTTCCTTGATCAAATAACCATCATGTGTTTGTTGGATGCTAGCTTTGCGTGGTTGCAATACAGAGCAGAAACGAACTTCTTCGTGTTGACCGAAGATCGAATCCAGAGTCGATTCGGACAATGACAAGGTAGCATTGTAATTATTGCCGTTAATAATCTGTACGACCCAGCCAACCGAGCCATTACCTTTAGCAACTTCAGAGATGATTTCCACCATTGCCCGAATACTCACTTCATGACCGCCATATTTTTGACGTGTTCCTAATCGGAATAGCCCAGCTGCTGACAGCTTTTCGATCACTTCATCTGGAATATGACGCTCCTGATCAATCTGACGCGCATAGCTCTGTAGAAATGGGATCAGATCCGTTGCATGTTGCAGTAGTTGTTTTTCGTTATGGGTAAGTTGTGTATCTTTGCTCATCATAGTCATCATTACTCTCTCCTTTTTATACATCTGTATAGTTAAGTTATGTTTATAGGCTAAATGATATTGTGTATAATAAATGGCTTCAACCGATAAAACTTCAAATTTGACGAGTAACTATACATAAAGGAGAATGTGTCGTGAATAAATCCGAAAAAGAAGACCTACGAGTCAAAAGAACACGTAAATTGTTATATCAAGCATTGATGGACTTGATCAAAAAGGAATCATTTGAAACGATTACAGTCAAGCAAATTTGTGATCTGGCAATGGTTCATCGTACGACGTTCTATGTTCATTTTCAGGATAAATTTGATCTTCTTACTCAGGCACTGCGACAGATTGCTGATGAGGAGTTGAATCAATCAGGACCAATCGACCCAGCTCGTAATTTCCACGAAGTATGTGAGGTTGCTATACAACACAAAGAACTGTTTTCGCAATTATTACTAGAAGATCGCGATTCTCTTCGTAACATATTGCGAAGCGAGATGAAAATGGGCATCATGCACTATGCGGACGAGCAGAATCAAGAATGGAAAGACATGGACGTCATGGACAGAGAGATTGCCATTGAAGCATATATTGGGAGTGCGCTGAGCGTGCTGCAATGGTGGTTGCAAAACAATATGCCGATCAGCACAGATGAGCTGTACCGCAGGTTTGAGCGCAATATGAACTGGAATTGGAATGCAAGGGGAAACGTTTGAATTTCACGCTGATTAAGGAACCGATTTTGCATTTTATTTAAAATCTGCTATACTGCTTGAGAATAATGACAAAAATGAAATTTCTCATTTTACCAGCTACTTACCAAACATCCTTGAAATTTAAAACCACAGCCCCAGTTTCATTATTCGATCTGTGGAATTTGTTAAAAAATGCTTGATCTATAAGTAAATGTTAGGTCTATGGCAGGGCGCATAGATAAAAAACGCTATGCTATACTGCTACGTGTACACACATCATTTGCATACTTACATGGTTACAAATTTGTCATACGTAATCGAAATAGACGGCTGTAGGAAGCGGATCAAGCATACAGCAACACATAACAGCACGCATACAGTGTGCGAAGCATGTTACACAGCAAGCAAATGGTGTTAAAAGAGGATAGGTTTGTCGATATAGGTATAGAGTATGATGACATGCCAAATGTGCATCAGCTTTTCATTGGAATAGGTTCGACGTTATTCGTTTGCACGGATGAAACGGATAGAACCGTATGGAATACATTGCTAACAGGTAGATCATGTAAACCGGCTAGATTCCGGTATTACTTTCAATAGGATTGTAATTATTTACACAATGTTTGTACAGCGATTGTATGCGTACAAGCCAGTTCTGCTAACTCGGAATTCCATATGCCTTTTATTTACAACATGAATGGATGCCTGTACTTTATTACTGAAATATGGAGGTTATACTGAACAATGAGAAAATTACCCGCTTTTGTAGTATCCTGCGCCTGTGTGATGGGTGTAACCATGATGGCAAAATCCGCTGATGCTTCCCTGCTAAAACAAGGAATGCGCGGTCAGAATGTAGTCGATCTGCAACGTCAGCTCGCCAAAGAGGGATATTTCTACGCAAATACAACAGGATATTACGGAAGTATCACATCCAACGCGGTAAAACAATTCCAGCGTGCTCACGGCTTGAGCGCGGACGGCATCGCTGGACCAGCGACGTTTGCCAAGCTGGGTGTGAAAAGCAGCGGCATCGTAACAGCGAGCGCCCCCGTTACATCTACGTCCAATCGTAGCGGCAGCTATAAGATGGATCAGGATTCACTGGATATTCTGGCACATGTTATTTACGGTGAAGCGCGTGGGGAATCATTTGAAGGTCAGGTCGCGGTAGGCGCAGTAGTATTGAACCGCGTGCAATCGGGCGAATTCCCAAGCACCATTTGGGGAGTTGTGATGCAGCCAGGTCAATTTACAGCCGTATCCGATGGTCAGTACTACCTGACACCGAACAAAACAGCCTACAATGCGGCAAAACAGGCATTGAAGGGCGTTGATCCAACGAACGGATCGCTATACTACTACAATCCGCGTATTGCTACATCGGAATGGAGTATGAAGCGTCCAGCAGTTATTACGCTGGGACAACATATTTTCACAAACTGAATGTTATGAAGGCACATGGCAAATCCATCCTGCAAACGGTCAAGCCTGATTTGCCAATCGTATGATGAATGTTCAAAAAACAGGGTGCAATTTCAAAGGTTCACATGATAAATAATGAAAAGAAGACGATCCGCATATGCGCTGGATCGTCTTCTTTGTTTATATCATATCAAACCGAACGATAATAACCGTTATGGATGCGCATGAATGAGAAGTTGGCATGTACAGAGTTAGGGTGTTCCGCTATGCCGGGAGGCAGATATATATCATTTCAACCTGCTGCTCCGCTACTTTACAGCTATTCATGATGTGCATCATGTGCGGTATTCTGTCGGTTCCATATTCAATGGATCATAGAGCTGTCTATATCATAAAGTTGTCTATATGATGGACAGCTGCGATTCGTGTTTCTTATCGCTTTAGACTTTTACCGTTGGTTGCAATCACGTCTTTGTACCAGTGGAACGATTTTTTGCGATAACGTTCCAGTGTACCGGAGCCGTCGTCGTTGCGGTCGACATAGATGTAGCCGTAGCGTTTTTTCAGTTGAGCGGAAGATGCACTCACTACGTCGATACAGCCCCATGAGGTGAAGCCCATTACCTCTACGCCATCTTCAACAGCTTCCGCCACTTGCAGCAGATGATCGTTCAGGTATTGGATGCGATAATCATCTTCAACCGTTTTTTCGCCATCTGCATTGGTGATCAGCTCATCGACAGCGCCGAGACCATTTTCCACGATAAACAGTGGCTTCTGGTAGCGATCATAGAACATATTCAGTACATAACGCAGACCTTGTGGATCGATCTGCCAACCCCATTCGCTTGCTTTCAGATATGGATTGGGTACGCCGCTGAACAGGTTGCCATGTCCGCTTGTTTTTTGTTCCGGGTCAGCGGTTTCGCAGATGCTGACATAGTAGCTAAACGACACAAAATCAACCGTATGCAGCAAGGTTTCTTCGTCGCCAGCTTCCATTTTGATCTCGATACCTTTTTCGCGGAAGTAGCGTTTCATATAGCCCGGATAGCGTCCGCGTACATGAACATCGCCAAAGAAATAGTTTTTGTGTTCAGCTTCCATTGCTGCGATTACATCATCTGGATTTGGAGTCAGCGGATACGTTGGCATGCTGAGAATCATACAGCCAATTTGAGCATCTGGAATGATCTCATGACATAGCTTCACTGCGGATGCGCTGGCAACCAGTTCATGGTGAATCGCCTGATACAGATCTTGCTTGCTCAGTTCATCTTTGGGTGTATAGATACCGCCGCTCATAAACGGAGCTTCCAAAATGGAATTGATCTCGTTAAAGGTGAGCCAGTATTTCACTTTATCTTTGTACCGACGGAATACCGTTTCCGCATAACGCTCGTAGAAGCCAACAAGTTTACGGTTGACCCAGCCATCGTATTCTTTGGAGAGATGCAGTGGCGTTTCGTAGTGAGACAGGGTGACCAGCGGCTGAATGCCATATTTCAGACACTCGTCGAATAGATCATCATAAAATTGCAGACCTTCCTCGTTCGGCTCTGTTTCATCGCCTTTCGGGAAAATACGCGACCATGCGATGGAAGTACGGAATACTTTGAAGCCCATTTCTGCGAACAGCTTCACGTCTTCTTTATAACGATGGTAAAAGTCGATACCGACCAGTTTCATATTATCTTCCGTTGGAACTTCGGTGATTGGACCCATGACGCCTTTGGGAGCTACGTCCTGAGTAGACCAGCCTTTACCGTATTGGTCAAATGCGCCTTCCGCTTGGTTGGCTGCAATAGCGCCGCCCCATAGGAAGCCGTCTGGGAAATTCGGCACGTTATTTTGAGAGTTACTCATGTTCAGCACTCCATTTCTGTCTGTTTTTTGTGCTACACTGTTAGCAGCACTGCACATCAAGCGTAATCGTTGGAACGGGTTACATGTCAAGCGTGATTTTGATGTCAGTTATTGGAAGCGGAAAGAGGCTGATCCGCAGAGGGTACAGCGCCGTTATCATGCGGTTTACAGATATATAAGCCATGCGATGTTATTCATGTGCAA
This sequence comes from Paenibacillus sp. JQZ6Y-1, assembly GCF_040719145.1. Classification (NCBI taxonomy): domain Bacteria; kingdom Bacillati; phylum Bacillota; class Bacilli; order Caryophanales; family Paenibacillaceae; genus Paenibacillus; species Paenibacillus kandeliae. The sequence goes on along the minus strand of NZ_JBFDUZ010000001.1, from coordinate 3,038,879 downwards.
GAGGAGAACAGACATGTCCAAGTTTGATGAAATTATTAAGTTATCTGGTTATTCGCGTGCAACGATCTCACGAGTGATTAATCATTCACCACATGTGAGCGATGAAGCGAGAGCCAAAATCACTGATATTATGCAGCAGCTCAATTATGTACCGAACCGCAACGCGGTTTCGCTGTCCACCGGGCAAACGAATCAGATTGGGATGGTAATGGCGAGCACGAGCGAGATTATTTTGTCTTTTCTGGAGCGATTTATTGATATTGCGATGGATTATGGTTTTCAGACGATTATTTATACGACCCGCGATGATAAAGAAAGTGAGTTGCGCGCGTTTGAAGACCTACGTAGCAAGCGAGTAGATGGATTGGTGATTATTACCTGTGTGAACGATCCGAAAATGCTGAAAAAATACTGCGAATACGGTCCTATCGTGTCATGGCAGCGAATGGGGAATGATGAGATTCCGTCGATTGCTATGGATCAGGGGGAAGGGTATCGGTTGGCATTGGAGCATCTAGTATCACGCGGGTATACGCGCATTGCCAATATGTTTGGACGGGTCGACAGTCTGAATACACGCAGTCGACGTGAAGCATATGAGCATTTTATGGCAAGCCAAGGGTTGCCAGTGCTACGTGATTGGTATCATTATTCTGTATTTAATGTGTCCAATGGCGAGGAAATGGTGCGTCGTCTTTCCGCAGCACCGGAGATGCCGCAGGCGGTGCTATGTGCGAATGATTATGTGGCGATGGGCATGCAGGCGGAAGCACGCAGACAAGGAATTGATGTGCCGGGGCAGCTGGCGATTGTTGGCTTTGATGATAGTGAGCTGGCGCGCACACTAGGTATTACGACGATTCGCAACCCGATTGCGGATCAGGCGGTGCATGCCTTTTATCGGTTATGGGAAGTGCTTGGTCGTCAGTTGATCGAACCGAAACGATTGGAATATGAGCTGATCGCCCGTGAAACGACCTGAGTCTGTGTATATGGTCTATATCTTACATCCTGTATTGTATATGTTATGCTGAAGCGTTTCTTATTTGAGGTGGCATAAGTAAAATCGCGATCTTGCAAATTTCTCTCTCCATTGCTGAACAAGTAGCTTCGATTTTGGGTAATAAGACCTTAACATTCCTGTTTGTATGCCGATAAAGAGGGTAGAACGGCAGGATGATGCCCGGTGAAGAGCCGGTACGGAGTACTTTTTCATTTTTGCGAGAGGCGGGGATTGTGATGAAGCAGATTGCTGTACAGCCTTATTACAAAATTGAGCGTGAACTGAACAGTACGGGACAACATTATTTGACTGATGAGCGCGAGATGGTACTGTACGAGGATCGGTTGATTACTCATCGCCGTGAATTTTCATTGAAAGATGTATTTGATATGTCCTATCGCCGACTTGGAGCAGGAGAAGGATTATTTTATTTGCATACGAGCAAAGGGGTGTTTTCCTATACGATTCGTCATGATCCATCCCGGTTTATGCTTGCATTTCAGGAAAATGAGCAATTGAAGCAGCACATGCGGACGAGATAGGTAGCATCTATACCATATAAATATTTCCATATCTATTGTATGGAGAATCCAAAAGCAGCCACTGGGAGATGAAATCCCAAGGCTGCTTTTTTGAACATCGATCTATGCTATGTTGAATGGTACTCTACCCGATGAATGCACAGATTCTTCCGATACTTGTAGTTCATATTTCACTACCGTTACTGCGCAGTAAACCCACCATCAATCGGCACAACCACACCATTAATATACTTCGCTTCATCACTCAATAGGAACGCGACCAACGCAGCGATTTCCTCCGGCTGACCAAGGCGGCGCTGTGGAATGGCGGCTTCGACTGCTTGGAAGGTTTCTGGGTTGTCTTGGCGATATTGTTTGACCATCGGTGTCTCCGTTGTACCCGGCGCGATGGCATTTACGTTAATGCCTTCTGCCGCGTATTCTACGGCAATCGTTTTAGTAATACCAATGATGCCGTGTTTGGTAGCAGAGTATGAACCGACTGTTGCTTGACCGACTAGACCAGCGGTAGATGATGTATTGACGATAGAGCCGCCGCCATTTTGCAGCATCACTTCCAATACATATTTCAAGCCATACAATCCACCCAGCAGGTTGATGCCCACGACCTGCTCAATTTGTTCAATCGTATTGTCGGCAAAACGGGTACCGGGACCGGAAATACCAGCATTGTTGAAAAACATATCAATCGTACCGAAGGTGCTGACCGTTTGATCTACATAGTGTTTGACGTCTTGGGCTTGGCTAACATCAGCTTGTACGAACAAAGCTTTGACTCCTTTGGCTTCCAATTGCTCTACAGCCGCTACGCCAGCAGCTTCAGAAATGTCTACGATGGTTATATTCACACCCGCTTCAGCTAGTTTCAATGCGGTAGACAATCCCAAGCCGCTGCCGCCCCCAGTAATGATGGCTACTTTATTCTTTTTGTCAGTCATATGGTTCTCTCCTTCGTACGTTATGATGTATCGTACCCATTATGGTATGGTTACTGGAAAATTACAAATGAGCATATAAAAATTCCGCACAAGCCACAAAGTGTCTGTGCGGAATCTAGGATTAGGTAATGATGATCAGGTTTTTGCTGGCGAGTAGTCGTAATTCGCGCAGTAAATGGTCGCGATTATAGGAAGTGGTATCCAAGTGAATGCCATAATGATAACGTCCACCTTCCGTGCGATTCCATTGCAATCGTCCTTCCAGCAGTAGCGGTTCTTCGTGCAGCAGCATGCGGATACGGACGTGTACAGTATTATTTTGAGCCGGAATTTCCAGCGGTAGGGAGATGCGGCAACCAGAACGGCTAAGATCCAGCAATAGCGCTTGAACTGGCTTGGTATCGACAATTTGACCATTGATATGCATAATTTGCATTTCAAAGGAAACAGGTTGTTTCAATACATAACGGAATGGGGACTTTCTGCGATTGTGTATCATGGCGACCTCCCGGGTAGCAGACTTATTTCTGTGTATATACCGATATGCTTTGGTGTGTATACCGGATAAGCTGCGATTGTGGAAATGAGAGGAGGCAGGGATACGGATAGACGATCGTGGAATCATGAATAGTATACTGTTCATCCGTATGCTGCTTGCTCTCTAAATATATCATGTATACTTACTATCGACAGAAGAAGTCTGTAAATGAAGGGATTACATAATAAAAGGCTGGTTCCCATTACTGGGCCAGCGCTTCCTCGGTGATGCGTTTAATATCAATGGTGGAGAAGGTCCCTTCATGTACCATATCCGGCAAAATATGATCCAGAAAATAATCGACACAATGTAGCTTAATGTTTTTGATCTTCACTAGGGCGCTGCGATACATAGTAATAAATTCTTTCTCGGTATTGCCACGCTGCAATTCAGAAAAGGCTTCGTATACTTGATCCATTTTATCGGCAACTTCAAGAATAAGCCCTTCGGTAGAATGATCCTTGCCTTCATGGAGCTGACGGCGGAAGATGCTTTTGAATTCTTCTGGAATATTTTCGTCAATAAAATGCTCGATCATTCCTTCTTCTACCTTTTGCAGCAAGGAGCGAAGCTCTAGTGAGGAATGCTTGACTGGGGTTTTAATATCACCGATAAAGATTTCGCCATAGTCGTGGCTGCTCGTGATTTCGTAGAGCTTTTTCCAATCGATCACGACACCGTGCGTTTCTTCGATGTCGGCAAGCGTTTTGGCGTATTGAACAACTTTCCAAGAGTGAGCGGATACACTATGCTGCTCAAATTTGAATTTGCCCGGACAGCGGATAATCCGTTCCAGATCATCCAGTGAACGAAAATAAGCGTGAATTCCCATATGACTAACCATCCTTTGATTACGATGAATTGGTGTGGATTGATGACTATAATATCCATTTCAGCATAGCCCTGTAGTGTTAACGGTACGTTAAGTGCAGGTCAATTTTTGCTTAATGCTTATGTTGAAAGGAGAACTTCCAAAGCTGAAGCGATATAACGAGTATGGGAAGATGATGTGCATAGCTACATTAGAGTATCATTTCGCTTAGAATTAGCAACATAACTAGAATATTTTCCCTTCTCCAACATATATTAAGCGTTTACATTGTAAAATAAGTATGATACCGTATTCCTCAGGATTGTGACTGGTCATGCAGGCAAAACCTGGTTATAGCGATATTCCGTGCTCGGGATATGGCTGTAGCCAGGTTTTTTTCGTCTCAGGGGATGGAGACGGACGATGTAGTATGCAGCAGACAAGTTCACGATTCATTCGGTAGATCACAGGGAAAAGGGGTAGATTCAAATGGGGAAAAGCAAGTGGATTAAGACACTGCTATCGGTTAATCTGTGTGTACTGCTGATCAGTGGCATGGGTGGACAAGCGATGGCAGCCGACAACAACACCGTCAGCCATACAAAAAAAGCTTCCGCCGCCCAGAATCAGCAGCAGACAAGCAAAGCGAGAACCGTCATTACCAATGATGGTGAAGTGGATGATATGAACTCCATGCTGCGTTTTCTGCTGTATTCCAACGAAATGGATCTGGCAGGCATTGTGCTAACCAGCTCGGTGTACCACTACGCAGGCGATCCAGACAAGGGCATTGCGCCTTATCGCTGGACAGGAACCGAATGGCTGAGCCAAATGACAGATGCCTATGCTCAAGCCTATCCGAATTTGATCAAACAAGCAGACGGTTATCCAACGCCAGATTATATTCGCAGTGTGACTAAGATTGGTAACATCTCCTACAAAGGCGAGATGGACAAAGTGACTGAAGGCTCGGAATTTCTGGCAAAGCTGTTCCTCGACAACGACAAACGTGACCTGTATGTACAAACTTGGGGCGGAACCAACACGACTGCTCGTGCGCTTAAATCAATCGAAGAACAGTACAAAGGTACCGATCAATGGGCAGCGATTCAGAAGAAAATCAACGACAAGCTCGTGCTGTATATCATTCTTGATCAGGATGACAGCTACAATGACTATATCGCCAAAAGCTGGCCTAATATCCGCATCATCAATGATCAGTCGAACTTTTGGCATTTTGCCTACGCATGGAAATATCATACGGAAGCGTTAAACAGTAAGCTGCACGGTATGTGGAATTACCAAAATATCCAGCATGATCACGGTCCGTTATTGGCACTGTATGCACTGATGGGTGATGGGAAAATGATCGATGGCGAGCTGGCGGAAGAACAACGCGGCAGCGCAGACTATTTGAAAAACAATCCGCAATACGATCTATACGATTTCATTTCTGAGGGTGATTCGCCGTCCTTCTTTTATCTGATTAACAACGGTCTTCGTAGCAACGAGGACCCCAGCTATGGCGGTTGGGGCGGACGCTTCGGTAAAGTGAACGATACGCTATATCGTAATACTGTATTGGATTACGATGTGTATACGAACCGTTATGAAGCCGAATATTCGCTGCTGCGTTGGTTCGACGATATTCAGAACGATTTTGCTGCCCGTGCGGATTGGGCAATCGCGACCAGCTACAAGGATGCCAATCACAATCCAACGTTGACCGTGAAAGAGGGGCTGAATCTGACTGCCAAACCGGGACAATATATGACGCTGCATGCTGTAGGTCAAGACCCGGATGGCGACAAGCTAACATACAAATGGTGGCGTTATTTTGAAGCTGATACGTACAACGATTCCAGCGTAGCGCCTGCACCAGAGGAGAAACAACTGGCTGGCGATCTGCTGCTCGGTATCCATCGTCCGGTTGCGGAAGGCGAGAAGCGCAATACGATTGGTTTAAAACATAGCAACACTGCCACTGTCAAATTCCAAGTGCCGAAGGATGCCAAATCTGGCGATACGATTCATATGATCGCTGAAGTGCAGGATGATGGTACGCACACGTTGAAGCATTACCAACGTGTAATCATTACAGTGAAGTAAGAGTACGGGAACTGACAATCAAGTAACGTTCAAGGATTCACAATGATCAAGAGTGAGTATGGATACAGCCTTTCTGTGCAGTTGATGTCCTTGTATACGCATTGGCGTACGAGAGATATAGCTGAACGGGAGGGCTTTTTTCATTGAGTGAAGGAATGTTGTAAACTGTATAGAGAGTAACTATGGTGCCAGACATGCAAATACGGTAATAGCAAGGATAGCATAGCGATGATTAAACAGATCAGAAAGGCAGGCATAGAATGGATAAAAAAGCGAAACAGATTCTGATGAAAACCTTTTGGAACTCTGGCGGTTGGAAGCCGGGAGTACGGACATTTACTGGACCGGACTTTGAATATGCGCGCAGTCAGGGCATCATGTTCGACCCGATTACGATTACACATGATGAACTGATCCAACGATTGGACGAATTACATAAGCGGATGACGCTACAACAGGTCAGTGAAGCTTTTTTACATAGTTTGTCGACACGAAAAACCCATTTACGCAGTGTATTGTCCAGTTGGGCATTAACAGCAGATTTGCCGCTGCATACGTATGAGCAACGAAAAAGTGTACATGCACAGACTAGCAGCTGCGGTGATTGTAATCATCACAGATTGATGTCTGACCGAGAAGTTGTGGATGGCGATCTGAATGTACTGAATTTTGAACGGATCAAATGGGGCGGCATTCGACTAAATTGGCTGTTATATTGCTGGATGGATCTTGAACTGTTTAGCCGAGAGCAGCATGTGGAGGCAACAGAGCAGGATGTGCAGATATTCCGTCAAATGTTGGAAGCTGTAAACCAGTGTGAGCCAGTAGAACGTGCGCGCAAACTAGAAAAGCGTTGGAAGGACCTCTTGCCTTCCAGCAAGCACGAACGCGATGTACTTATGGAAATACTCGGTTATAGTGGTATATTGCAGACGACCGATCTGCCGCGGATTGGACGAGGGCATGATACTGATTTTATGTCGATGGCTGAATGGCAGGGGCAGGATGGATATAACGAACAGGCAGTGAAGCATTATTTTGCAGATTGGGGGTTAACGTAATGAATGGAGAATTACATCAAATGCTGCTCATTACCGCGCTGGGCAATGGCTATCTGATCCATGCCAACGATGCTGTCAGCAAGGAGTTGGAGCAAACAGATACAATGATTGTGCGTTTTCAAAGTGGGGATCAGCTGCTGATTTGGAGTGAATGGCTGGAGCAGCTACGTGCTGAGCAATACCAGCGCTTCATGCTTGTCCATATAACGGAAGAGGATGCTTCCACTGCATCATGGCAAAACAGCGGATTTATGGGTGGCGGTGCAAGGCATGGAATTGCTGCGCTAGCAACAGCGGGTCATACGATCTGGATACCAGAGTGGAAAATCGATCGGCATCCGACCCGTTCCAGATGGCAAGTGACCTATCGTCCATATCCGTATAGTGGTAGTCAGCAAGCAGGTCACGCCTTTGTCCCGCTTGCGGAGATGACATCACAACTGCGTAAGGCGCTGGAACAGGTGGCAACGTTAGCTGAAGAGATCGGGGAAGCCTTCTGGAAAACGAATTTTTTTGATCCAGCATTGCAATTGTTGGATGGCGACAAGACGAAGACTGCCAAATATGCCTTTGAATTACCACCAGTATACAGTGAGGAAGCATGGCGCTTGCTCAATGCTGTCTATAAGAGCTGGGTATTTGGCGGCATGGGTTCGTGGAATGATAGCACGCCCGGTATGGCATATGAGCATGGAAAAGGAGCGGAATATGAACGCTATTCCGCTGAATTGTATGAGGCACTGCTGCAAAGTGCTAGAACAGCAGTGAATTCTGTCGTGTTCTAATCACTTGCTAATCAGTTTAGAGATTGTACGGAATGGATCAGTTGCGGGAGATGAATCTGGTGTATGAAGTGCCGCATTATATGCCGGTTGCATTATCATTCGGGATGGATGGATGGCAGGGGCAATCATTATCTGTTCGATATGTGTAACGATCCGATAGAGGACGAATATCCGATTATGCTGGCGGGTTCGGGCAATTTGGATTACGATGATGCGCTACATGCAGCGAATTCGCTGTTGGAGCTTTGCAGTCAAGGCGAGGAGTCAGAATAAGCCCTGTTTTGCTCATTTTGTTCATCCTAACTTTTCAGTTATGTAGCGGGCATGATGAGATAAAAACTGTAGATGTTAGTAGGAAAAGGGATGCCATCTATCAAGACGGCATCCCTTTTGGTATACATCCATAAATGGAGGAATCAGCGGCTCGGTCCTAATGTTTTCTGAATATCTAGCGAATCGGCATCCAAAATAACCGCAAAATCAAAAAACTGTTCGCTATATCCCTCCATCCAATCCACCAAATCTTCTGAATAAAACCAGAACTGAAGCACAGAGGAAGCATGGAGCGATGAAGCTGGGTTTGATTTGTATTGAGTACAGTCGATGGAGCATTGCGCCAAATCGATCGTCACAGGCGGAGACCAATGTTTTGCCGCATCGATCCACGGCAGAGCAGTCTGCCTTACGGCATCTAGCGCAAGAAGTAGCGCGATAGCATAGGTTGTGCCTACTAGCTTTTCCGCCATGTCATTTTCTTCCGCAGTCCCCAACGCTTGCAGCAAAGCAGGCATGTGCTGACGATTGATATGGAAGACGCTGTTCGTAGATCTCTGCGATTCATTTTCCAGTACTTCCTTTGGCTGATGATTGGTCATGAACATTCACCTTCATTCGTATCCATTTAGATGTATAACTGCACACACCACCATGACATCATACGGTATTCATCATGGAATGGGTCTGCGCTTCATTTATAACGACTGTTCGTCAGCCGCCTGCATCAAACGAAAAATCTGCCGAGTCGTATTCACATTCCGCACAGTCATATAGCGGTACAGCTTCGAGCCAACCAACTTGTTCATTCCGCTGTGCGCGACATGTTCACGAGGGACTGATACGAGAACAGCACCAGAAATATAATGCATCGTACCCATATCAGGCTTGAGCGGCAATTGCTCTAATACAGAGCTGTCATTGATCTCATCCCATAGAAATAACACATCACTCTTCATATTGTCATCGTTGGTCCATTCTTCCGGCAACGCGTGTATGACAGCAGCGATCTCTGGCAGACTACGCACCATAACTGGAATATCCAATGCAAAATCCTGTTGGATCGCTCGCTCCAATCGAATCGCTAGCTCAGTATGAGGCAACTCTTCACTAGCAAAAATAATATTGCCAGACTGGATATACGTCGTCACTTGCGTCATGCCAGCATCTTCAAAAGCAACCTTTAACTGCTTCATATTGATCTTATTATTCCCACCTACATTAATACCACGCAGCAAAGCGACATAGATCATGAATAAGCCCTCGTTTCATCCATAAATGGGATTGGTATAAGCTCACTGCTATTGTGTATTCAACGCAATGTCCTTACCAACGCATCGACAAGTACAACAGCAAGTGATTCGCTGCTTCTTCACCGAGTAGTTCATTTAATTTCGGCTCTATTAGCTTGAGGTAAATGGGTTTCACTTCGTCGGTTTCTTCATCGTGAATCTCGCCGCCCAGCATGGATGCGGCTTCTATTAGCAGCGTTAATGCTGCGAACAAGTCTGCCAGCGACGTTGCCGCTAGTTTCGCATCGCCGCCTTCAAATGATACATACACGGGCGTACCTTCTGTTGATGTATCTGCAATTATCGGATCATCGTTAAAGGTGGCAATCACTACATGATGTGGGGACCAATGTTCCGATTCCTGCGGTGCATGTACATCGCCAATCCAGCGATACCCGGACTGCAAGCGATGCAGATGTTCCGGCGCGGCAAATGAGAGCAGGATGCCATCGCCGATCAGTACCGCTGCGTTTTTCAATTTGAGTGATTCTTCTGCGGATGGATCAACGATTTCGTAATGCGAATACAGGTACTGCAGCTCCGGCGATAGCGGGATACGCTCATCCACTACAACCTCCAGCGGCTCTCCTGCTTCTATCCAACCATTTCCGGCAAATAAGCCATATAGCGCGTTATAATCCTGATGCTGACGTACAAAAGCAGCAGTCGCCTGCTCCAATGTCCAATGCTGTTCCATGAATATGTTCCTTTCTGTATGTATATGCTGAAGTATTCTGTATATATTGTAGCATTCCCGATAATCAGTTCAAACAGACGATCCACTGAAAAAGCAAAGGCTATGATATAAAAAAGGGGGATGAAAAGCATATTTACAAAAAGACATCAGGGGCTTTCACTCCCATTGGCTCTGGCTTATATCCATCTGCTATACTGTAGGCATACGTACCCCCATCGATTGTGTCCGATCCCATGTCATTCTATTCCTATCTATTCTTATCAAAGCAAATCGATGTAAGTGGAATGTTTCTTGTATGCTCCACCCCAGCTCCTCACCAAAATTAACGACAAAGGGGTTAGACCTATGCCTTCATTATCTGCGGATCAACTGATTGACCATGAAAATCATGCTTGGGATGAACTGATGCAGCTGTTCACAGGCGGTCGCCATACATATATTCTTTTACCTGTCGATCGAGAAGAAAGTCGGCAAACACTGGAGCGATTACAAATCAGCACTCGTTCCTATCTGGGCGCTATCGCTTACGAAACAGGCGGTGTGCTTATTGATCATGGCTGGATCAAACTGCTGGGGTCGGGTGCGCCGGGCATATATGGCAGCTTGCGTTCGTGGAATGGGCTGCATGAGCAGCCAGTGCTGACAGAGATTCCGGGTATGCTAACGGTAGCATATGATGCGGCAGGCGGCTTTTTTGCACTGGATAATGGACGGTTTGGGCAGACTGGGCATATTTACTATTTTGCTCCTGATACATTGGAGTGGGAATCGACCGAGCTGGCGTATTCAGGCTTTATCAACTGGCTGGCGGTCGGCGATTTGCAGCAATTTTACGAGACCTTCCGCTGGGAAGGATGGCAAAACGAATCGACTTCATTAGGTGCAGATCGGGTCTTTTCATACTACCCGCCGCTCTGGACCAAAGAGGGCGGAGGCGATAGCAGCTACAAATCGCCAGTATCCGTCCGCGAAGCATGGGAGCTAGTGCTGGAACAGTATCAGGATGAACAGGCACAGCAAAAGCCACAGACAGATAGTACGCATGAAAGCAGTGAAATAGAGCATCATATTGATGTCATTGAGCAGTATTATAGTATTTGTTTTCCACTGGATTATTTGGAGTTTGTACGCCAATCGGGTGAAGAGGCATATCAATATACCGAAGAAGGGGAGCAAACCGATTGGGAAATTCATTTCTCAGCATTAGACGGTCAATTTATTGCCAATAACCGAGCGATGGTCAACGATGTAAACCCTGATCCGCAACGAATTATTCCGATTGCATGGAGTGTGAGCAGTGGGAATAATTATTTGCTGGATTATCGTTACAATCAGGCTGAACCTGCGGTGCTGCTGCTTGAGCATGAAGAAGCGATGGTGCGCGAGGATGCGGAAGCTGAAGCAGATCATGCAGAAGAAGCACAACAGCTGATGGAGGGCAATGTACGCAAAATCGCCGATAGCTTCGGTGCATTTATTCAACTGCTGAAAAAGCAAGAAACAAGCGTATTGTCCAGTGAGCCGCTGGCAGAATCGGAATAAGAGCAAGAAGAGGGATACATATAGCCTGTTGCACCACGATCCTTTGTAGGTCGCGTAGGAGTGGGAACAGGCTATTGATTTTGCAATCGTTATCCAACCCAAGAAGCAACGCAAAAAAAGAAGCCCACACTAAGCGGACTTCTTTTTTTGTGGATCTATATGCACAATCAGACGAATGATCGACTGGATTATGCAGCCTTCTACCTTGTCTCGTCGACCCAATTACAGATTCGGCGAAACGAGGATTTTAACCTGATTTTTCTCTTTGAGCAGTGCTTCAAAGCCTTGCTCCATAATATCGCCAAGCGCAATGCGTTTGGTAACCAGTTTGTCAGGTGCGAAGTAGCCTTGGCTCATCAGGCTGATTACCGCTGGGAATACATCGCGGTAACCGATAATACCAGCAATATTGCGCTCCTGCATAACAATCCGGTTCGGATGAATCGGAGCTTCTTTTTCAAAAATGCTGACGATCATAACCTGACCGCTCAGTTTGGTGGATTCAATCGCTTGTGTCAGTACAACTGGCACACCAGTTACTTCATACGCAACATCTGCGCCGCCTTCAGTCAGACGATGGATTTCTTTTACGACATCACCATCCGCTGGATTCAGACCAATCGCACCGAGCGATTCGGCTGTGTTGCGACGTTCTTCTGACAATTCGACAGCATAGATTTCCGCAGCACCGGAAGCTTTCAGTGCTTCAATAACGAGCAGACCGATAGGACCAGCACCGAATACAACAGCACGGTCACCGACTTTGAACTGGCTTTGGCGAACCGCATACAGTGCAACGGCAGAAGGTTCTACCAGCGCGCCTTGTTCAAACGATACGCTGTCTGGAATTTTGTGAACCATATGCTCATCGGCAACGACGTACTCGGAGAAGCCGCCACCACCGCCAGCAAGACCGAGGAAGCCCATTTTTTCACACAGATTGTATTTGCCTTGACGACAAGCAGTACATTCACCACATGCAAAAATAGGCTCAACTACAACGCGGTCGCCAGTTTGAAAACGAGTAACGCCTTCGCCAACTTCTACTACTTCACCGGAAAATTCATGACCCATTACGACAGGTGCTTCTTCCTGAGTGAGTGGATGCTTGGCACCTTGCGGGATAAAGATTGGACCTGCTGCATACTCATGCAGGTCACTACCGCAAATACCGCACCATTGGATTTTGATTTTTACTTTTCCTTTTTGCGATGCTGGTTCTTCGATCTGTTCTACACGTAAATCTTTTACACCATGCCATCTTAAAGCTTGCATTGAAGTCATCTCCCTGTAAGGCTGTAATTGGAATGTGTACACTGTTGAAATAGCAGGTTCAAGCGTTTGGTCAGGCGTGTTCGTAGGATTATATGTTCGTTCGCTACAGGCTTGGAAATTCGTTATGACAGCGCCAAATCACCGCTGAAGATGCTATCAACGAATGCAGTTTTAAAGTTTTATAGGAAACGTTTCCGAAATAAATAATGTCACACTTACGTCATAATGTCAAACCAATCCTATCCATAAATGGCGATAATGATAGTAGAAACGCAAAAACGATATAACAGCATCTTCATATGGATGTGTCATGGTTGCACACAGAGAATTTCAATATTAAATATATAAAATTTGAATATATGACTGATATAGAGCTTTTTCGTTTCCTTTCCTGTCATTACAAATGAGGTTTTCACAGCAGAAGAAGGATACGCATATTGCCATCCATTTCGGTCCATATACGGTTGATACAGTTGGTTAGGAATGGAATATGATATAATGTAAGCAAAACATGAATATTTGATTTTTAATTGGAAACATTTCCGTTTGTGAAGGGGTAGTCATATGGCTGAAAGAAAAAAGGTGACAATTGAAGATGTTGCAAAAGAGGCAGGTGTTGGCATTGCGACTGTCTCGCGTGCGCTTAATAACAGTGAAGGCATTAGTGCCAAAACGAGGCAACGTATTTTGCATATCGTTGAAGAAATGGGCTTTGTCCCAAATACATCTGCACAAAGTCTGAAAATCCGCCAAACGCGCCAAATTGCGCTAGCTGTACCGGATATTCGGAATGCGATCATTCCTGATATTGCTTGGTCGGTGGAGCAAGCCGCCAAGCAGCATGGTTATCGGGTAGTACAGATTAATATGCTGGGAAATGCACGATTGGAGCTGGAAACACTGCGCGAAGTGAAAAAGCTGCATGTGGACGGACTGGTGATGATGCCGCTTGCGTATCCAAAAACACTGGAACAGCTGATCAACCAATCCAGTCTGCCGATCTCGGTTATCAATTATAGTAAAAAGCTTAGCACTGATCTAAAAGCCGATATTGTCGGTATGGCACGCCCCGAGGGACGACTCGTCATGGATCATCTGCTGCAAATTGGTCGTACGCGAATTGCTTATGCTGGTGCGCCAAAAGATAAGATTGAGGAACGGTATCGGGCGTATGAACAGTCGTTGTCGCATGTGGATACATCGCTAGTGTATTTTGGTGAGGATTTTAACTTTGATACTGGTCGTCAGGCGGCAGACTATTTTTATAATTTGAAGCATATGCCGGATGCGATTTATGCAGTGAATGATATGGTAGCGATTGGCATCGTGAATCGATTCAAAGAGCTGGGTGTCAAGGTACCGGAGGATGTGGCGATTGTCGGGATTGATAACAATGTATGGACGACGATTACGACGCCACAGATTAGCTCGGTATCAATTATGGGTGCGGAAGTAGGGCGGTTAGCTGCTGAGTTGCTGCTTAAGCGTATCCAGTCCACTGATGCGCTGCCTTATGAGCGTGTGGAGTTTGAACCGCGTCTGATCGTCCGTGAATCCAGCTTATCTTCACATCGATATGTTCGTGGACAAGAGTGAGTGAACGTCGGCAGGGCATGTAGCCCAATGACTGCGAATTGCTCGATAAACGATTACAAAACAAACGACCCGACAGCTTACTCACCGTCGGGTCTTGCTTATTGCCTTCTTATAAATTAAATAATCCCTTGTTGCAGCATCGCTTCTGCGATTCGGCGGAAACCAGCAATATTGGCTCCAGCAACTAGATTGCCTTCAAAACCGTAGTTTTTCGCAGCTTGGACGCTATCACGATAAATATGCTTCATAATATCTTGGAGCTTGTGATCCACCTCGTCAAAGCTCCATGACAGACGCATGCTGTTTTGTGCCATTTCCAGTGCAGATACAGCGACACCGCCTGCATTGGCAGCTTTGGCTGGTCCAAATAGAATATCGTTATCCAGCAGCAGATGGACCGCATCCAGTGTGCTAGGCATATTAGCTCCTTCAGCAACCGCAATCAGACCGTTGCCGATCAGCAGGCGAGCGGCGGCAGCATCCAGTTCATTTTGCGTGGCACAAGGAAGGGCGATCTCGCAAGGAACACTCCAAATATTCGTGCTGCCGGGATGGTAGGAAGCTTCTGGATGATGCTTTACATAATCGCTGATGCGCCCGCCTTCGATCAGTTTGATGCGCTTGACCGTATCCAGCTTAATTCCGCTAGGATCAACGATATAGCCGCCGGAGTCACTGCACGCGACTACGATTGCACCTAGCTCTTGTGCTTTTTCCATAGCAAATATCGATACATTACCGCTGCCCGATACGACAGTACGACGCCCTTGCAGATGCAGCCCACGCGAAGCGAGCATTTCCTGTAAAAAGTAGATACAGCCGTATCCAGTCGCTTCCGTACGTGCCAGACTGCCGCCGTAACCGATGCCTTTTCCAGTTAAAATGCCCGGCTCATTGCCGCCGCGAATGCGTTTGTATTGACCAAACAGATACCCGATCTCGCGACCACCGACACCGATATCGCCAGCAGGTACATCCACATCAGAGCCGATATATTTGTATAGTTCCGTCATGAAGCTTTGGCAAAAGCGCATAATCTCCATATCGGATTTGCCCTTAGGATCAAAATCAGAACCGCCTTTCCCGCCGCCGATTGGCTGTCCAGTCAATGCGTTTTTGAATATCTGCTCAAAGCCGAGGAATTTGATAATACTGCTGTTCACTGTCTCATGGAAACGAAGCCCGCCCTTATAGGGACCTAGTGTACTGTTAAACTGTACGCGGAAACCGCGATTCACCTGTACCTGTCCGTGATCGTCTACCCAAGGAACACGGAAGGAGATAAGACGCTCCGGTTCAATCAGCCGTTCTAGCACTGCCTGCTTGCGATATTCAGGATGCTGCTCGATTACAGGCGCCATGCTTTCTAGAAATTCGTGAACTGCCTGATGGAATTCCGGTTCATTGGGATTGCGATTGATAACGGTATCATAAATCGATTGTATGTATATTTCCGTCGTTGATGTGTGATCTTGTACTAATTTGCTCATGCTTCTCCTACTCCTTTTCAGTTGGAATCATGTAAGCTTCAAGTCAGCTTTACATCATTATAGAGAGCAGAGTTTGAATGCGCCAATTGTTTATTTCATACATGCTCATAAAAATAATTTATAATTTACACATTTAAATTTGGGACATGCTATGTGAGGTGTTGATTATGAAGTCAATCTTCAATCAGAAATAAGCAAGTTAAAAGAGTGGAGAAAAACATACGAATAATGGCATAGATTCGTAATAGATTCATCTCTATTTCCAAATTGAAGGGTATCTATAATAAATTAGGTGATTTTAACCGTTATACATATGGATAACGATAGACAGCTATATAGAATAATTTGTGGCGCCATCATTAAGGATGGAATAGAAAGGAGGTGAGCAAATCACGATTCGGCGTTTTTGTCTGCACATTTTATTACCCATTTTGATAGGCAGTGTGATTTACATTTTGTATCGTAAGCCTACATTGCTCGTTTTTCAATGGATTGATGCAGTAGGGTTGCATTCCTTTATTGTAGGTTTACGTGCGCAAATGACATTGCCGTTGACATCGTTTGTTAAATATTCATTGCCAGATGGGTTATGGTGTTATTCGTTTTCTTATACGCTGTATATCATTTGGAAAGACAGCGGTAAACTGGCAAAGTACTTAATTGTAATTGGTATTCCATCCATTGGAATGATCAGCGAGTTATTACAGATTCCGGGTTGGATTCAAGGTACGTTTGATCTAAATGATGTACTAGCTTATGGTATGGCAGGTATGTTTTTATGTGTTATATCTAATTTAAAGGGGAATATAAATAGAGATGAAAAAAACAGTGGCGACTTTACTAGCATTTGTAATTTTTGGAGCGTTAGCGGCAGGGAGCATGGATAGCGACAAATCTTCTTCTGATAATACTAGCAGCAGTAAAAGTGGTACAAGTAGTGCATCATCGACAGAAAAACAGCAAACAGAACAAAAGGATAAGCAATTTTATATTGGTGATACCGTTGGTGTTGGAAATTTTGCAGTACTGGTACATACACCAGAGATCAAAAGCAGTGTGGGAAATCAATATTTGAAGCAGGAGGCAAATGGAGAATATTGGATCATTCCGGTATCTGTACGCAATGATGATAATGAAGCACGTATGATTACAATGGCAATGTTTAAACTGGTATCGAAAGACGGTACAAGTTACGATCCAGATTCTACAGCAATTATGTATATGGATTCTAAAAATAAATTGTTGCTTGATAAAATCAATCCAGGCATTCAAGCGGACGGTTACATTGTATTCGATATGCCAAAAGGTCAAAAAGCATCAAATTATGCTATAGAAGTTAATGATACGTTTAGTTTTACAGGCAATAGTCAGGCGACCATTCAACTAAGTAAAAAGAAATAGTAGGTTTTCTATTCTATCGTTAGTAATTAATAGCGCGAGCATTCAGAAATGAGAGCTTATATAAGATAAAAAGACTGCTCCCATAAGGAGCAGTCTTTTTTTTGCGCTATCTTTACCCTATGCTTCAGCAAATGGTGTTTATTTCAAATTCCAACGATGTATTTTGCCATCGCCAAGTGTTGTATACACCGCACGATCCGCATAGCTTTGTACAAAAGGATCGAGCCAATCGGGACTGGTAGCATACGACAGAGCTACATTCAATGTGTTCGGATTCAATACATACGTGTTTTGCGCCAGATTCAGCATCAGATTCCCATTCACATTGGTCGTCAGATCGGTTGTCTCATCTGCCAGTTCATTGAAGGTGTGAGTCGCGATTTTACCTTTGGGTGAGTACAGATCAAGTGTCATCTTAGATGGGCTGTAGGTAGCATAACCAGAACCAACAGGCTGCACAAACGCATCGACCAGAATCAATCGACCCCATAGCAATGTACCGCTAGGTGAGAATCCATACAGCTTGTCCTGCGTGCTATTTGCTTCGGCGCGGATCACCACCGATCCATCTGCCATGACCATTTGACCAGCATTTAATTCACCGAATACGTAAGCGCTCTTCGGTAATTGGTAAGCAAATACCTTTTTCAAACTCAGATCATATGCAGCAATTTGTGGGCTATATGGATTGCCCCAGATTCCCGATTGATCCTTGACGAGTGGGCTAACAATGAACAGAACGCGGTTCTGCTGAATACCTAGCAGTTGCCCTTTTACCGAGCTACGATTTAGTAGCTTGCCGTCTGCCTGAAATCGAAGCAGATCGGTTGTATAAACACCTTTGCTGTTGTAATCGTGCTGAACCGCCGCTACGATAGAGCCATCCTGCATCACCTGAAAGTCGATAATATCGCCATTACTTTGACGCGGCAACGAGCGAATCCAATTCAGTTCACCAGAGCTGTTGATCGAGTAGAGACGGTACGTATTGTCGGAAAAGGATTGAAACACATAAGCTGTGCCAGAGGCGGTGAATTTGTAGAGACTGTACAGCGTGTATGGACCTGCGGATTGGTGAAACGTATACGTCCATTTTACTTTACCGGTATTCTGATCCAGCGCCTTCAGACTGTCTACACTCCAGCCGTATTGTGTTGAGGCAGAGCCTTTATACGGAATCAACTGCGAAATATGTACATAGACCAGCTTTTTAGCGGGAACGACATACGTATCTCCAATGACTGATTGTGATGCGTCTTTGACCAGTACGGATGTGGTGAGCAGATTGTCGGACGTCCATGCTTTTTGCGGCTGTAACGAAGCAGGAGATGCAGCGGATGCTGTGGGCGTAGAAGCTGCTTTGGAAGACGTAGATGGGCTGGCTGCATTTGCTGAGCTACTGGATGAAGCAGCGGTAGTAGTGACGGATGCAGAGGGGGTACTAGCTGATTGGGCATAAGCAGACAGCGGGGCAATCCAGCTGGCACTCAGCAGAGCAGCCGTTAACAGAGAATAGCCTATATACGATACTTTGTGACGGGAAGCCATAGTGATTCCACCTTTATTCATGAAATGTATTTCCATATCCTTACTATTGTAGACATAACCGTTGTACAGAAGAAGATAGGAAAAGTAACAATTTGTTTGCCGAAATGATACTTTATCTAGTCATAACTATGTATACGAAAAAAACACCGAATCCGCTATCATAGCGAATCCGGTGTACTGGTACCTGTTATTGCATTAGATGGAAGCCAGCGGCGCTTTGATGTCATCCGCTTCGTCGCGAATATCGCCGACGATCTCTTCCAAAATATCCTCCATCGTGACCAAGCCAACTATCCGTCCATCCACGCCACTAATAGCAGCCATATGCACACGATGTTGCTGCATGCTGAGTAGTACTTCGCGCAGCGAAGCAGTCTCGACAAAGGTAGGTAGCTTGTGCAGGAAGCCCGACAATGCACCGGAGCGTCCA
Source organism: Paenibacillus sp. JQZ6Y-1 (assembly GCF_040719145.1). Lineage (NCBI taxonomy): Bacteria > Bacillati > Bacillota > Bacilli > Caryophanales > Paenibacillaceae > Paenibacillus > Paenibacillus kandeliae. The sequence goes on along the minus strand of NZ_JBFDUZ010000001.1, from coordinate 3,019,548 downwards.
GCAGCAATCGCAGTCAATACTTCCTTACTGTGAATAAAGCCGATTAGCTTGCTATCATCTGCTGCGGAAGTGACTGGGTAACGCGTATATTCGTACTGACTCAACCGAGCGACCAGATCGGCTTGCGGCAGCTGTTCCGCAATAGTGATCATGCGTTCCGCAGGAATCATAATCTCGCTTAGTGTGCGATCGTCAAATGCAAAGATATTTTGCAAATAGGTCTGCTCGGTCTGGTTGATCTCGCCGCTCTCAAAGCTTTGCTCAACCAACCATTTTAACTCTTCCTCCGAGTGAACGGTATCGTGACCGGCAGGCTTCACGCCGAACACACGCAGCAGCAGTGTAGCCGAGCCGTTCAACAAGCGAATAACTGGCGCCATCAGACGACCAAAACGATACAGAGAAGGGGCGAGCAGTAATGTCATTTTCTCGGCAAATTGAATCGCCAGCGTCTTCGGTGCAAGTTCGCCGATGACGACGTGTAGGAACGTAATTACCGCTAACGCGATACCATACGATAATACCGTCGAGACCGCTTCCGGTACAGCAAACCGTTCAAATACCGGATGTAGCATTCGTTCTACTGTCGGTTCACCAAGCGCACCGAGTACGAGAGCCGTAATCGTGATACCAAGCTGACAGGCGGACAGATAATAGTCGAGGTCGGTGGCAACTTTTTTTGCCATGACCGCTTTTTTATTGCCATCTGCGATCAATTGATCCAGACGTGACATACGTACTTTCAAAATCGCAAATTCCGCTCCGACAAAAAAGGCAGTAAGACCGATAAATACCGCGACCAAAAACAGATTTAAGCCAATAGTTCCGTCCAATGATTTCCCTCTTGCGAGGGATTCACCTCCATATGAATCATGTGATAAATGCTTGTTATGCTTCCTGTGCTGGGCTGTAATTCAACGATACCCATGTGATCTGCATATCGTCCTTTTCGGTAACCGTCCAGATGCGTTCCGCCTGTTCCAAACGTTCACCTTCACCAATATCTGTTCCTTTATGATGCAAAATCCAGCCACCAATCGTATCCGTGTCATACCGATCATCAAAGGCGATGCCAAAGCGGCGTTCCAGATCATCCAATAGCACGCGCCCATTGATCAGGTACTGCCCTTCACCCGTTTGGCGAATATCGTTCACCTCGTCGGCATCGAACTCGTCACGAATCTCACCGACTAGCTCTTCCAGTACATCCTCCATCGTCAGCAAACCGGCAGTACCACCGTATTCATCGACAACAAGTGCCATATGCACACGTTTCTGCTGCATTCGCAGCATTGCCTGCTGAATCGGCATTGACTCCGAAATGAAAGGCAACGGACGAATAAACTCGTCCAGCTTAGCGGTGGTGCCGTTAATAATATGCGGCAGCATCTTCTTCGCATTGATCATTCCAATAATCTGGTCCTTATTTTCATCTGAGGTGACTGGATAACGAGTGTAGTAATGCTCGTCCAAGATACTCACAATCTCACTGTAATCCAGATCGCGATCCAGTGTGACCATCTGCGTACGCGGAATCATAATATCGCGTGCTACTCGTTCGTCGAATGAAAAGACATTTTCCATATAGGACAGCTTGGTTTCGTTAATCTCGCCGCCTTCATAGCTTTGCGTCATAATAATCTTCAATTCGTCTTCTGAATATACCTGTTCATGTCCGGCAGGCTTTACGCCAAAGGCACGGAGCAATACGCGGGACGTTCCGTTCAGCGCCCAGATCAACGGATACATAATCCGTCCGAACCAATAGAGCGGGCTTGCCAGTAGCAATGTCATCTTCTCTGCAAACTGAATCGCCAGCGTCTTCGGAGCCATTTCACCGACAACAACGTGCAGGAACGTGACAAGGAAAAAGGCAATCGCATACGAAGCAACCGAGGCTGCGGCAGCCGAAATGTTGAAAAAGTCGAATACCGGATACAGCAGCAGCTCTACCGCCGGTTTACCGATTGCACCAAGTCCGAGTGCTGTCACCGTAATACCGAGCTGACAGGCAGACAAATAATAGTCCAGATCATGGGCAACTTTTTTGGCGATGATTGCTTTTGTATTGCCTTCTTGAATCAGCTGGTCAAGTCGGGATGCCCGTACCTTAACGACGGCAAACTCGGAAGCGACAAAGAACGCGGTTAATGCGAGCAGTACAACCAGAATAAACAAATTGATTATCGTTGTTAGGTCCAATGATTTCCCTCGTGCGAGGGATTCACCTCCACAATAGAAATAGTAAACTAAGAGATGTTCGATGCTGCATGCCTTGAAGGACATGTAGCTTTAAGCAGATGTGTATTTCAAGTGATAAACGCTGTCATTTCCATATAAATCCTGTGATGCAAACATCAATCTTCCTATACAGGACTCAATCTTCCGATGTAAAACTCAATTTTAACTTTGGGGCATTATAAACGTGCGCCCATCCGACAGTGGATTCGTTCGGTTACATGATCGCCTATTACGCAGAAATTCCGTATGAAGGAGACAATATACAGGAACGGAGAAATCAGTATAAATTGCTAACGCCTTCCCAAGTCTGTTGCCTCCTTCCATAGAGTAGTGCCTATAAGTATAACATAAACACATCCATACCATACAGTATCACGTTATGGTTTGAAATTTTGTCAAATCCTTGACAGAAGAAGGGGATTATGACGATTTAGATAGCAAGGATGACGATATCGCTTAGAATTGGTAAAATGATACAAGTGCAAAGAGGAAATAAATTAAAAAAAGCTGAAGGGAGGGAGAATATGAATTTTGTTATATTGTTTGGTCCGCAGGCGGTGGGCAAAATGACAGTAGGTCAGCATTTGGCAGCAAAAACAGATTTCAAATTGTTTCACAACCACATGTCGATTGATTTAGTATCGCAGTTTTTCGATTATGGGACACCTGCTGGCAAGCGTCTAGTCGGTCTGATCCGCCAAGGAATATTTGAAGAGGCAGCAAGAAGTGAATTAAAAGGATTGATTTTCACGTATGTCTGGGCGTTTGATTTGCAAAGTGACTGGGACTACATAGAAGAAACGTTAAATGTATTTAAGTCGTCGGGTGCAAGTATCTATCTGGTCGAATTGGAAGCGAATGTGGATGAACGACTGCTGCGTAATCAAACGGAAAATCGATTGCATCACAAGCCGAGTAAACGTGATCTTGCTTGGTCGGAAAACGAGTTATTGAATACACATCAGCAATATCGCTTGAATTCACTGCCGGGTGAAATTCAAACGGCAAATTATATACGGATCAATAATACAGAATTATCCCCAGAAATAGTAGCAGATATGATTATACAACGATTTGAATGGGAGTGAAGAGACAATGATTTTAGGATTATATGAAGCTCATGTGCCGGTTAGCAATCTGGCGCAATCGATTGAATTTTATTCCAAACTGGGTTTGGAGCTAGCATGGAAAAGTGAAGATATCGTATTTTTCTGGATCGAAAAAGAAAAAAGCTGGCTTGGATTGTGGGCAGGGAAGGAATATGCGACACCTTATCATCCATCGCTACGACATTTTGCGTTTCGAGTCAGTTATGATCATCTCAAGGAAAGTGTACAGTGGTTAAGAGCATTGGATATTGAACCCGTGCCTTTCCGCGAACGTACGACGATTGATCCATTTGTAAGACCTAATCAGGGGAATGCTTCGGTTTATTTTGAAGATCCAGATGGCAATAGCTTGGAGTTCATGTGTTTTGTGGATGTACCGGAAGAGATGAAGCATATGACGGAGATGTTGTCTTTGGAAGAATGGGAACTCGCGTGTGCGAAGTATCGTCAAAATGTGGAGTGACATACATCATCGAGATTCATTCGTTAGCAGGAGGCTTCATAAATGAATAAAACATCTATCGTAGTGATCGCACTGACATGCTCGGTTATCATCGGTCTGTCGATCGTAAGTGGCTTTTACATATTGAGTACGTCTGCGAATGCTAGAGCGACAACGGAGAGCGATCATTCGGAAGCCATACCGTCGAGTGTACAAATGGATGTCATGAATGAGCAGGAGGTTGCTGCGTATCTTGGAGTCGATGTAGCTGATGTAGAGGCTATTTTACAAAAGGATAAAGCGACCAAGCAGCAAATGGGCGGAGGCATCTACGATCTGTATCAATTCCTGCCGTATCTTCAAACTGCATCCGGCAAAAAGATGTTCTATAAAAAGCATGTAGATGGTTGGGTTGATTACCAAACTCAAAAATATAATCCGGCAAGCCATTCCTAGCACGATAATCCTGCCAGCAATTTCTTAAAACATACGAATAGCGTCCGATTCTACTGTGAGTTGAATCGGACGTTATTTTGACTTCGACTTAGCATGAAGATGCACTTGTTTAGCATACAACCATACGACAAAAGGAATGAAGATAACCATATCAAAAGCAAAAACTGAAAAGGGAGGGACAATCATGCAGAAAATTATGATTATCGGCTGCTCCGGGGCTGGCAAATCGACGTTGGCGAGAAAGCTTCATGAGCTGTTACAGATTCCGGTCATTCACATGGACGCGCATTTCTGGCAAGCAAACTGGCAGCCGACGGACAAACAACAGTGGAAGAGAGTGGTCGAAGAATTTGCACAGGCAGACCGCTGGATTATCGACGGCAATTACGGAAGCACGATAGATATTCGTCTTCAATATGCCGATACGATCATTCATCTGGACATGCCGCGCTGGCTCTGTTTGTACCGCGTGATCAAGCGACGTATGCAATATCATGGCAAAAGCCGCCCTGATATGAACGAAGGCTGCAATGAAAAGATCGACTGGGCATTTATCAAATGGATATGGAATTATCGCAAACGAAGCCGTCCACAAACGTTAGATAAATTGCGCAACGTCGAAGGTCAGAAGCGGATTATTACGATTCGCAATTCGCAGCAATTACGTGCATTTCTGAAGCAGCTTTCTACATAGCGTCCCGTCGTTTCAGTCCTTGTTTGCAATAGAAATGGAGAACAGTATGATTATGGGTAGCTATGCTAGCTTAGATGCTATGTCCGTGAGGTAGATGTTCAATATTATTTTGTTGATCACAATCGCTCCAAATAAAAACAACTCGCCAGTTTATGGGCGAGTTGTTAAGGTGCTGCAATAGAGTCCATTCATACATAAAATCATGTGCATCGTACAATAAAACAGATACAAACGAAACAGATTCGCAACAGTGATCGTATTATTGTTCAAACATATGCTTGGTCGCCTGATACATCTCATCCGTGTATTTATCAATGTCATCCCGTGACATGCGCATCCGACTCACTGACGTGCCATAGCCAATTTCCAAATGCCCAGCTTCCAATCCTGCAAAGATACCATCTGCAAATTCATTCAGCGGTTCGCCATGGATATGCAGACCTGAGCCACCCAGATTGGTGTTGACAGCAGGCGGAGCAATCTCGATCACTTCCACTGATGTATCGCTCAATTGATGACGTAGACTCATCGTAAAGGAATGCAGCGCTGCTTTGGTCGCCGAATAGATCGGAGCAATGACAAATGGCGTAAATGCTAGCCCAGACGTCACATTCAGAATAGCTGCTGCGGATTGTTTAGCAAAATAAGGTGCAAACAGCATTGCCAGATGGAATGGGGCTTCGATGTTGGTCGTAATCTCGCGATTAAATTCGCTCCAATTGGTTTTGGCATCTGAATGAAGGACATGGAAACGCTGCTGAATTCCAGCATTGTTGACTAATACATTCACATCAGGATACGTGGTTGTCACCCAGTCAAAGAGGGCGATGCGCTCTGCTTCTACATCCAGATCACTAACACGGGTGATCAGCTCAGGAAACCGCTCCTTCGCTTCGGCAAGCGCTTGCTCACGCCGTCCACAAATGATCACGGTATTACCTGCACGCAAAAATCGTTCTGCAAAAGCCAGTCCAATACCTGCACTTCCGCCTGTGATGACAATCGTATTACCGTTCAGTTTCATAGAGAATACCTCTTTTCTAGGTTTGGTTTATAGAGTGGTTGGGGATTCTGTGTGGGATTGCAGTTGCTTTTGGTAACGTGTGATTTTGGAATCCATCGCATCTAGTGCTTCGTGCATAAATGAGATTTCGTCCAGTACCGCTTGCTTATGCTGCTGCATCATGTCCAAACGCTGCGGTATTGTATGATTACCCTCAATCACCCAGTCTATATACTGCCGAATAGTACGGATGGGCATATGTGTATTTTTCAGATATATGATGAGCTTGAGCAGCAACATCTGATGCTCTGAATACAAACGGCGTCCCGCTGCATCGCGCTCCACCAGCGGCAACAATCCTTTTTTCTCATAGAAGCGCAGCGTCGATTCCGGCAAACCAAAATGCGCCGCTGCTTCACCAATGGATATATAATTCATCTGAAGGCCTCCAAGTGGTTGCAGTATATTTTCGATATCGATAATTTCATGATAGGACTTAAACCATGGTTCATGTCAACCTAAAAATGAGGGGGAGAATGAGATGGACGAGTTAAAAGAGTTTCGGCAATTTTTGCGATTTTTATTTTTATTGATGCCAACGATTCTCACAACGATGGTACTGATTGAATTTTTTCCGGCTACAGGTTTCGGCAGAATTATAACAGTTCCATTTACGTTCTTGGTGAATATTATTATTGTCGGGATAGCAATGTTGATTCGGTATCGCAAAACATGGTTCGTCATTACCAAAGTAAGTTTGACTGTAATCATTACAACCATCATCACGATTTATATGTATCCGCAAGAGTCTGGTCCATCAGTCGTTCAACAAGTACAACAAGCAGCCCAAGCGATTACCTATATTGACACTCTGGATAGAACATATCTTCAGTATGACGCCTTCGACCATGAAGCAGAGTATGTTGTAGCATTGTACAAATTTAGAAATGAACTACCAATGGATGGTACATACCAGCTGTACGATAGAGGAAATGGAACCTACTATAGCTCCGATTCCGCTATTTACAATATGCAGGACATTCCGAAGAAGTTAGAAAAATTCCATAAACTTATGTGGATTTATATGCTGGCCTTTAAATAAAAAAGAGAGCCGAGCATGATTTACTACAAGTACAAGAAACCGATCTCAGGCTATGGGATATACAACTGGGATGAGTTGGGCATCTAATCATGCACCTATCTGATTCCATAAAATCATCTATACAAATAAACAGTGCCTTTTCGCCATCTCCTTTACTTCCAAGGACATATGCGAAAAGGCACTGTTTGTTTGCAATCCGTTCTATCTATTCGTTACCAACCCTATCTACTTCTTACCATCCGTCTCTGTTCGTTACACCTGTTCTTCCCACAGCTTGGCTTGATATTCCTTCACCTGTTGCTCGGAAGCTTCGGGGTACACATTGCGGAATGGGTGGTGCTTAGCGTCGATGATTTCGACCATTTTCTCGATCATATCCTGCGGATCAAATTGCTGGGCGAGCATTTTTTCGCCCTTCAGCAGATCGGCACGTTTGGTGAAATTGGTCTTTTCGTCATACCATTTTTCTTTTTCGGCAAACATCATATCGTTGAATCCAGTCTTGAAAGGACCCGGATTGATCGTAGCAACTTGTATATTAAATTCAGCCAGCTCATCCTTGAGTGCCTGTGCAATGGCTTCCACCGCATGCTTAGATGCGCAATAGGGACCGAGATACGGGGTTACACTCAGACCAGCGATTGAGCTGATAAAGATGATCTTCCCTTTTTTCTTCGCCACCATTTGTTTGGCAACCAGCTGAACCAGCTCCAACGAACTGAATACATTGGTTTCAAAAATCTGGCGCAGATTCTCGACTGGCAATTCCGCAAGTGGACCACCTTGTCCAATCGCAGCATTGGCAACAAATACATCAATATCGTATTTATCCACCTGAGCACGATCCAGCGGATTGTTCACGTCCAGCTTGAACACCTCGATATTCAAACCCTGTTCCTTAGCATAGTCCTGCAATGGTGGAACCTGAGAGATCGTTTCAACGGTAGCAATAACCTTGTGCCCTTTTTGTGCAAGTCCAATGGCAGCGCCTTTTCCGAGTCCGGTTCCTGCACCTGTGATGAAAATGGTCTTTTTCCCTAGCATGTCGTCATCCTCCTGTTCGTTGATCATTCTCATTCCTGTTCGTACTGCATTTACCCGGACAGGGAGAACGTCAATCATGGGAGAATAGGATGGTTCGACAAACTGCCGATGGATTTACTTGGAGGTGGGAGCATGAGACGCGGCTAGCTCGTCTTCCAGCAATTCAATCTCTTCACCAGCTTGCTGGCGCATATGGATATTTTTCGTTCCCCATGCGCACATAACCTCCACAATTTGGATGGCAGTAACGCCATATGGAGTCAGACTGTATTCGACGCGGGGCGGCATTTGCTCATATACTTTGCGCTCGACCAGACCGTCGCGTTCCAGCTCGCGCAGCTGCTGAATCAGTACCTTTTGTGAAATGCCTGTAATGCTGCGCTCTAGCTGTCCGGTTCGTTTAACACCAGTCATCAGCAGACAGACGATTAGCGCTTTCCATTTGCCCCCGATGATCTCCAAGGTAGCTTCAATGCCCAGATTATATTGTTTCATGATCTCAGTCCTTTTTCTTTCAGTTTGCCCATACATGGTCGTTGGGATATATGGAAAAGATGTACTCGATGACATCAATGACAGATCCATTTCTGTTCCTTGTAGACAGGCATCTTACCTTAAACCTTTATTTTGTCATAGACAATGATCGTCGTCCAGTACCTACCTTCAGGTAAGTATCTTACTTCATTGTGTGTATTTTCATCCTGTACAGGCAGTAGCATAATGAGTGTATTCCGAAATGCAGGAAGATGTATGCAACCCATGACTATGACAGAGAGACGGAGAGGGAGAAGAATATGAGAAACACACTGGTTATACTGGCACATCCGAATTTGGAGGTATCGCGGGTCAATCGTCGCTGGCAGCAGGAGTTGGTGAAGCATCCGCAGGAAGTTACTTTGCATGAATTATACAAAGAATATCCTGATTGGCAGATCGACATCGCCCGCGAACAGCAATTGTTGGAGCAATACGATCATATTATTTTACAATTTCCGCTGTACTGGTATAGCTATCCGCCCTTGCTGAAAAAATGGATGGATGAAGTATTCGCTTACGGCTGGGCATACGGATCGACAGGAGATCGTTTGAAAGGCAAACACTTCAGTGTCGCGTTGTCCATCGGCAATCACGAAATCAACTATTTGCCGGGTGGCTCGGTTCAGTTTACCGTAGAGCAGGTTCTAGCTCCTTTTAAAGCAAGTCTTCATCATGTCGGCGCTGTCGAGCTTCCGCATTTTGCCTTTTTCGGCGCTTCCTTTCAGGCGACAGACGAACAGGTGGAGCAGAGCGCTGTTGATTATGTCGAGTATATTCGCAATGGCTCCGCTGTGGTTGAACAGAGATAATATTCGATGCGACATTGCATCGTTATATGATTTTTCGCATCGCATAACAGGCTAAAAACAACAACCTGTTTTCTGCCCAGTAACCGTAAGTAATCTCGCTATAACTGTAAACGATCTTTGTTATCGTACAAAATAAGGTCTGCAATACACCAAAACACTCTTGCCTAATCGTAAGAGTTTTTTTGGTGTATTGAAACATTTTTACACATGCAAACGTCATCAACATTACATACATAAATTAGGAGGTTGTCCAATATGCGTAAATGGATCACAGCTGTATTGATTCTCACCAGTCTATGTCTAATCTATAGCCCCATGTCTTCTTTAGCCAAGGCGAACAGTATAGTTCGTATAAACGAAGTAAGTATTGAACTCGGTGGAGACCGTTACAGCGTCACCCTGACCAAGCCTGTCTATATTAACAACGGAAGAGTGCTGCTGCCTGTTCGTGAAATCGGTCAAAACGCCAGTCTCCGTACATTCTGGAATGCTACGAGCAAAACGGTCTCCCTATACGGAGCCGAGCACACAATTCAACTGACCATCGGCAGCAAAACAGCGATGGTAGACGGCAAGAAAACCAGTCTTGACGTACCCGCTCAGATTATCAATGGAGTGACCTATCTTCCTTTAAAATTCATTGCCAGCGGGTTAAAGCAGACCGTATCATGGGATGCAGCCAACCGGAGCATTTATCTGCCTTCCTCGTATGTGATGGGCATGGATCAGAATCTCACCTACTGGATCAACCGTGATACCAAAAATATATACCAAGCCATCGGACAGCAAAAAGGCAAAATGATCGGCAAAGTAAAAATCGATCTGTACTATTCGACGGATGTTGAAGTGAAGAAACTGTCCGATTCATCTGCTTATATCAAAGCCACCGAAGCAGTAGGTGTTGACAATCGGATTCGTACTACAGACCGTCTCATTGCAGCCAATCATAAGATTATCAAAGAAGGATTTCTGCCTATCGTCGGTGATTTTATAGATACTAGTATCGATACCAGCAATGGCGAATATGTATTCACAAACGGCAAACAAACCGATTTCGTAACACCGACAGGTAAACAAACATCATCTTACAATCTGGCTCAGAAGCTGAATCCAGACTACAGCTATTTGGTCGAGCATGCCGAAGCCCCATTCCTGATCGTCCGCGAGTACGAAACCCAGCATCTGATTGTATACAATCGGGAAACTGGCAAAGCTGTCTACTTACACGAAGTATTGAATCTGCCAGCAAAAGAAAAACAATTCCTAATCCAAGCTGCCGCCGACCGTTCTGAATATACTTCAGAGAGCACCATCATTACGTTTGTTAAAAACAATAATGGTACGCTATCGTTCCGTTACAAATTCCCCTCCGATAATTCGGTTCATGTGTATACGTATAAGCTAGATTGAAATATATAGACACATAGAAGGGGATTCTAATAATTATTGAAAAGCCGATTCCCCCCATTTGGCTACGCTCACCAATCTGGCTATACAGTTATGGCAGATCATATAGAGGTATAGTTAAGAATATATTTACAAAAAATATTAAATTATTTTTTAGAAAACATGAGCATAAAATGAACAACAGAAGGTAATGGAGTGTATACTCTACTCAGCGCATATCCTCCATTACCTCATCCATCTTGTTGGGCTTATGGAAAGTTTTGGTGGGATACATACGATATTAAAAAATCTAATGTTACTCGACAGAAATTTGGAAGAAGGTGCGTGAACAATGAGCAACATCTATCGTATTCAAACGAAACGATCGAAGCGTTATGCCGATTCGGAAGTGAAGCCAGAAGGACAAGTAAATCCGCATTTTAGCGATATCCTCATCGATGGTATCTCTATTTACGAGATGCTGAAAAAGCACGATATGATTCCGTGCTTTGGCTGGGGAATCCAAGAGCATCAGCAGCAAATGGTAGATTACTTTTTGCTGAATGATCGGCATCCTTATCTGTATTATCGTTATCCCCTGCTGGTTTGTCCGTGGTGCGGTGATGAGGAATGTGGCTTCATTTCGGTATTTGTGGAGCGTGAAGGAGATACAGTAACATGGCAGGATTTTAGATTGGGTGAAGAGGGTGAATTACTTCCATTGGGTCCTTTTACGTTTGAATGGGAGGAATATGAACAAGCGATTCGCGGTACATATGTAGAACGAGAGTAGATTAGTACCGTAATCTATATCAAAGGAGTGAGTAACAGTATGGCGATCAGCAGCAAAGGAAGAAGAAAAATCGTATGCTTGGATCGGGATTTTTACTGGTACGTTGCCCCTGATTGGGAAGATGCGGGGCAAATCAAACTTCATATTATTTCTCAAGATAGAAAGTTTGTTGTTTCTTATCATATTGGGCAATCTCATCAAACCGATTGCCTTCCTTTTATCGTCGTTCAAGGCAAACAGTTCGAGGGACTAGCGATGGATAACGGATATTATAAAAGAGTGTTGACTCCGTTGTGGGAAGACGATGTGATCACACCAGCTACAGTCGCTAAGATCATTCATTGGAGCTTTTCAACAGAAGTAAAAGTGCTTCAAGATGAGAAAGATTCATTATAATTGTAGAAGTAATACCAGCAAAGTTCATATTCTATGATGAAAGGAATACGTCTATGGAAACAGTAAGTGAAGCGTTAGTATCTCAATGTATAGTGGTGTTGCGAAAAGACATAGGGATTGCTCAGTTTGAGAGCTGGTTATACGAATACAGTGAATTACTCGAGGAAGAATTAGATTATGGTACCTATTTAGAATGAATAAGCATCAACTATACATCCAAGTTTGTTTTGCAAGCAGGAAAAATAGAATTTGTTTCATCTGGTACATATATTGATAAAAAAAGCGAACAAGAAAAGCTGGAAGAAAGATATTAGAGTTGAATACGATAAATATATATAGTAGTAATCAATCTATTTAAGAGTAGAGTCCAAAAGCACGAGGTGTAATATGACTGTTGATGAAAAGCAAAAAGATGATTGTAAATATGATACATTGTCTATTGAGATGGAAGTAGATATTAAAAGAGTCTACAAGAATATAAGCAAAGTAAAAGGGAAAATGGTTTCGGTTGTCGACTGGAAGCTAGTGGTATATATCAATGGGAATAAATTAGCTCATGATGAAGTGTTGGTAGTCGAAGAATTCTTTAACACGCTACTTCGTCCAGGTGTATATCCACTATTTACATGCTCATGCGGTATTTTTGGCTGCGGTGGGTATTACGTTGAGATTATTCATGATGAGCAAAGTATAACTTGGCTGACGGAGCAAATCCCGTTTGAAGCTCCTCAACTGATCCCGTGTAGTATATTTATTTTCCAACGCGATCAAGTGATGAAAGTAGCAGAAGAACTACAACAAAATCTAGATAAACTTCAAAATATCATTATGGAACAAAAGAAGCTCAATCATTAAAGCTAGCATATGAACTATTAACAGGTAAGTAAGCCATTAACATGAGTTGAGTTATCAGGGTAGCTAATGATTAATTATATGATAAGGCAGGCGGAAGAATCGTATGAAATTTCAATTTGAACAGTTTTCTTGTGATGTAGATGTATTTTATAAAGAGCAGGATGTATTACTCCGATTTTATGATGTATCCAAAGAGCAAAGTGAAAGCGAGATTATGAATTTGGTTATTGTAGATCCGGGTTATGGTTACCTATGTATTAAGTTTAAAGGCGATTCAGCTTTGCTAAGCGGCTATTTAGATGATAAGATTTTTCATTCAGACGAGATAGTAGAAGCATTACTACACTATATTGAAGATTTGTTTCCACACACAAGAAATATGTATATGCCCTACCACATAAAGCGTGTACGAGAAAGTAGTTATGTAGAATATAATGGTGAATATTAAATACATTTTATAGATGTGTGCGAATGATATAGCAAGCGTACAATGTTAAAATGTATAGTAAGTTGCTCCGCTGCGAATGATTTTACATAACAGTAGCATATTCATCATATATACCAAGCTAGATATAGATCATCCATATAGCTACAGAGTGAAAGGAGAATGCACCATGAAACACGCACTTGTCATTGGTGGATCAGGAATGCTATCCCAAACTTCATTATGGCTTGCCGAGCAGGGTTATACTGTATCAATTATTGGTAGAGATAGTGCTAAGCTGCATCGATTAGCCAATGTAAATCCTCATATCATCCCCATTCCGGTCGATTATAGCAACGACATCGAATGTAGAAACGCAATCAAGCAATCCATATCTGTAAACGGCAGTTACGATCTGGTAGTCGCTTGGATTCACGGAGACGGCATACCCGTTATCCAGCTATTGGATAGCGAAATACAGGAAGTACGTAGCGAGAAGTGGAAGCTGTTTCATGTGTTGGGTAGTGGAGCCGATGTGAAGGCGTATGTGCAGACAGTCGGCAAGCTAGAACATTGTGAATATCATCAAATTCAGCTTGGGTTTGTGATAGAGCAGGACGGTTCACGCTGGCTGACTCATCATGAAATTGCTAATGGAGTCATTGCAGGCATGATTGGCGAATCCAGTTATCATTTGGTTGGAACATTAACCCCGTGGAGCCAAAAACCGTAATCAAACAGTCAGCAGTGAAAAATGAAAATGTTCACGCAAGGAGAGATACATAATGCCCAAAAAAAGAAAAACACTGCCCAAAAACTTCGACCAACTCATTGAAGCAGGCGACCTGTCCGCATTGAAAGAAGTATTCAATCAATGTGAATGGGATGCGCGGGGCGGCTACAGCAAAGAGCCAGCTTTGAGCTTTTACAATGTACCAGCGGAGCTCATCCGTTGGCTGGTGGAGCAGGGTGCAGATATACAGGCAGCCGACAACTATGGGAAAACACCGCTGCATCACCATGCGAGAAGCTGGTGCGGGCATACGGCATTGCTGCTAGAACTGGGCGCAGACCTAGAAGCAGTGGATTACCAAAATGAGACTCCGCTGTTTGCTGCTCATGGTTCGTTCAAGCCAGATGCGGTTCGCATATTAATTGGTAGCGGCGCGAATATCCATGCCAGAAATAAGCGGAATCAGACGCCGCTGGAAAAAGCATTGGCTGAATGCAGAAATATAAACATTGTGGAAATGGCAGAGATTGCAGCGTTCATGCTTGATTTGGGAATCGTGATTACTCCAGCCATGAGAGATCATGTGAAGCGGATTGGAAGCGAGTTCGAATTTCATCGGGCAGGGTTCAATGAGGAGTATATAGAGCAGACCGATCAGGCACTGACGCGTTTATATGAATTATTCGAGGTTGAACCAGTCGCAAAGCGTCATATGCACGATGGTGTATCGCCCATCACCGTATCCACGAAGGGCTGGCAGCAGCAGCACGCCGAACTATGGAAGCTCCTTATTCCATCCAGTGGTTCCGCACAAACGGTGCAAGGGGAAGTCATTCGGATTACAGGCAAAATTTCTTACGAGATTCTGGATCATGGTGGGATAAATTGGGATCAGCAATTCCGTAGTATGCTGCAAGGATTGCTGCATCATTTCAGTATAGGTACGCCATTGAGCGATGCCGAACTTGCAGAAGCGCAAGCATTGGCAGACCAACTTCACAATGGAAATGGCACAGATGAACCTGCCAGATTATGCGAGTTGGCAGTAGAGTGGGTGCTGCTCAATCCACAACCGATCCTGCTGGGAGCACCCGGATATACGCGATAATAGGTAGTGCTGACGATGAAGTGAAGACAAGAAGCTATGCTAAGGCGTGATCACTGCATGTATGCGAGTCCCCTCTGATACCATTCATTTTATAATAGGCAGGATGAAGAACGATGAGCTAGGATGTGATAGTATTTCATTTAACGGGAGATGTCGAAGATATTGAGGATATGAACGAGGACCCAATGCTACCTTTGGGAAGTCAACAGAAGGTAATGGAATGTACGAATCTTGGGATAAGAATTCCTTCGTACAGAATGACGGAGTTTTTATCTATACGCATGATAGCACTCTGACTGCCGAGCAGCGCAAAGAATCTCCCTGATGATACAATAGAAGGTGAATGCCACTTCTTTTCCTATCATGAGGGAGATTCTTTTTATTCACTCATCTACAGTATAGTTTGAACAATCCGTATATCTGGAAGTTGCTGCTTCGTACGCGCCACATGCCCGATGCGTGAAGCAAGCTTACGAAACGGACCAAAGCTGGCAATCCGTATAAACGTCTGCATCGTTCCAACGCCCAGTTTGGTCTGCGGGTAAAAGAAGTCCGGCGCGCCTGGTGGCAAATGCTGCGCTTTATCAATGATGGGACGCATCCATTGCTCATACTTGTCGAGACAAGTTCGGATACTAGCTACATCATTGGATTCCGATTGCGATAGGAACGCTGCCAGAACGTATCCACCAATCAATGCCAGCGAGGAGCCGCCACCGCCGATCGGAGTCACGCACCATGCCGCATCGCCTGTAACACACACTCTGCCTTCCGACCATGTGGACATCATAATCTGGGTCAAATAATCAAAATAAACATCCTTCGAGGTCGCAAATCCATTGACCACTCGTTCATCCTGCCAGCCAGCTCCGGCAAAAATGTCCCGTAATTGAGCACGAGCTTCATCAGACGGCATCGCGGCAAGGCTATTCGCGCGGTCCTTGAATGCTAGCATCGCACGAATCGTTCCCTGATTATCTGGACGTAGTGAAATCTGGCGACCAGCTGTAGCCGTATACCAGCGCCACCAACGGTCATCCTCAGCGGTGCGTTCAATTGTTCCGTAGGCGATATTAAGCCCAAGCTCGCGTCGGGATACACGGTCGCCGAACAGGGCATCCCGCGTTTTGGAACGAACGCCTTCCGCGATAATGAGCAGATCGTAATATTCCGTTTGCCCGGAATGCAGTTGAATCTCCACCTGCTCGTCATGATGAATCACATCATCAATCCATTCGCCGTACCGAATATCGATACTTGGTGGAAGAGATTCCAGTACAATACGTGCTAGATCACCGCGTAGAATCTCTAGCTCCGCTGTCATTCCATCCGAATCCTCTACTGGAAAGGCACCGACCACCTGCCCTTTTTCATTCACAAATGCCGTGCCTTCCTCGGTCGTAGTTTGCTGGCGTACCTGATCTTCCAGTCCCATCTTTTGCAAAACTTCGCGTGCAATGCCGCGTACATCGACATTTTGTCCCCCATCTCGAAATGCGCTGGCGCGCTCAATAATGGTGACTTCCCAGCCTGCTTTACTCAACCAGAAAGCCGTGCTGAGTCCGGCAATACTTGCACCCGAAATAAGCGCTTTGTGAACGTTCATGCTTTTGCTCCTCTCAGCACATCATTGTGCTTATATAAATGAGATCAGTGGAAATAAGGTGAGGCATTACCATCCGTGATTGGTCATTGTTAGCTATAGTTGTTAATTATGATCATTAACTAGAGTTGATTACAATTACCCGATGCGACCAAGTCGAAGCAGTAATACACGAGTATACGAAGTGATGGAGTAGATTTGTGTATTTTACTTCTTTGGTAAATAGAGTAAAGTGGTAGATGAAAAGGGAGGGATGTTCATGCCTATTCAATTAGCCGACTATACTGCGGATTGGATTCGGATGTATGAGGAAGAAATATTGATCTTAAAGCAAACACCAATGGATACCGATTAGCAACTTAAATCTATAACGATTCGTCAGTAGATCAAATGCAATAAGGTGGTTAAGCGATGGACAGGAAGAAGATAGCTATTGATTCTTTGAACGGATTAATCGATTACATAATAAAACACGATCTGGATGACACCAAGAAGAACCAGCTAAGAGCACTGGATAACACCATTGGTTTGCACTTTTCATTAGGCATGTACATACGTAATCATTACGAGCTTTCAGATGAGAGTAAAGTTCCTAAACTGATATATGAATTTAGAACAATGTGGGTTGAAGATCATGTTGAAAGATCGGATGAAAAAGATGAAGAAACGCGAAGCTTTTATACGTTTTTATTCAGAGGAATGCCATTAGATGATGAAATATCGGCTTACATTATAAAAGAAATTTGGGGAAGAATGAAGACAGCAGAATGAGCAACATCCACCATTTTTAAACGAAACGCTTACAGCCAAGTCTGGAATCGAATAAATAGAGCTGTTTTGAAGGAGAGAGTGATGATGAAGTTATTCCCGATAAAACAAGCTAGAATACAGGAACAACCAGTCTTATATCCTCAAATACATAGGCTCCTCGGTATACAGCGGGTTGTATTTTGAAGTTGGCTAATCTACAGGTATAATACGATTTCAGGTTCTCAATAATATTTTTACCGCTATAGATTACGTTGGGTAAAGATGCTTCTTTCGATGTAATTTAGTAAGGCGCTCCTATGCAGTTTCACTGGTTTTTCGAGTAGATGAAGATACTTGCGATTACGATCAAAGAATAGAAGCAAGAATAGAATTTGGTATATCGAAAGAGCGAGTATTTGTGGGAATGATCGGTTGGAAAATATACAGATACTTATCGAAATGAATAAATCGAAGAAAGAATTTTGCTTATGATTATGAAATGGAATCCGTTCTGGTATGGGTTAGATCAATCAATCGTTGTCGGTGATACGGATCTGTTTTATTTGCAAAGAGATGTACAGTCTTTTGCTAATGGGCCTGTATCAATAAAAGATCGAGAAGTAGAAGCTGAAATTCTGGAGATTGCTCATCCGATCTTAGGTCAAATTCGCGGCATAGTAATGGAGGAACTGGACTATTCGTTATTTTTAAATAATGGGAAGAGGATAGTGATTAATGCAGAGGAAGAGCCAGGGAAGATGGATAATCAGTAGTTGAGTGTAGCTGATTGCTGTATGGAGGTAAAGGTACAGAT
Organism: Paenibacillus sp. JQZ6Y-1; assembly: GCF_040719145.1. Lineage (NCBI taxonomy): Bacteria > Bacillati > Bacillota > Bacilli > Caryophanales > Paenibacillaceae > Paenibacillus > Paenibacillus kandeliae. Next base: position 3,001,249 of record NZ_JBFDUZ010000001.1, on the reverse strand, counting down.
TCTCCAGAACACAGGCTTCACTTCGTATGATCGAATGAGTCAATTGACAAACCTCGAAAAGATCGAGCAAAAACGAAGGCGAGCAGCTAAATATAGGGAGTTACTTGAGTTATGAGGTGAAATGATAGTATATGATGCGCAAGAAGAATACGAATAATTGATTAATTTTAGTAAAAGAAAGTATAAATAAAAGGAGCCTTACACTATGATCAGAGTCAATGTAGCTTATTCTTTAATTACCGATGCCACTCAGTCCAAAGTATTAGCTGTTTGCAATATCGACCCAGCTGGTGATCGCTGGTCACTGCCGGGCGGAGCAGTAGAGCAGAACGAGCCTTTGGATCAGGCAGCCATTCGAGAAGCCAAGGAAGAGACAGGGCTGGATATTAAAGTAAATGGAATTGTAGCAATAAATGAACGTGTGTTGTTGGATAGGCAAGAGCAGGCGTTATTTATTACCTTTAAAGGTGAAATTGTTGGCGGTCATGAGGAAGTAGTCAGAGCAGATGAGATTTCGGAGATTGCTTGGTTGGATATTGAGGTAGCCGAAGAGTTGATGCCTTTTTACAAAGATGGATTACGCAAGTTGATCATGAGCGAGGGCATCCCGTATTGGGATCATGATAGAGATTAAGCTGCAAAGCTGACAGATAAGATGTGAGGTAGAATGATAAAGTAGTTGGATAGAATGAAATAAACAGCACTCCTATTCCGTATGTGAGTAGGGGTGCTGTTTATTTTATATCCATCTATTGCTAAAAATGTTACATTAAAGGTGTTCGTAATTCACTGATTTAGGTACAAAGGAAAACATGAATGTCGAAAACATAGGGAAAGAGGTGTAAGCCTAACATTTCAGCATGACGAGCGCCCAATATCTTAACAAATGAAGGCGAGGAAGCATAATGAATTCATTCAAACCGCTAGTGAAAATCGTTCCGATGGTAGCTCTGACTGTAGGGGTATCATTGGGTCTATCTGCTTCCACTCCATTGACTGCTTTTGCGGAGAGTGCTGCAAGCGTTATACAGCCCAATGCAAGCAGTATACAGGGTGCGCCAATCACCATTCCTGAACCACCACAGCCGGGCGATCCTGTTCCGAATCTACCGTATTATGCTCTTGCTAGCTTTAATGCTGAATCTACGCCTCGTTCGACGATCAGCTTTGGTGCGGAAGGGATTACAGATGTTCAATTCACGGCATTCCCATTTCCAGGGCAAAATAAACAAATCGTCGTGTTTAGTCT